>CAKSXP010000110.1 GCA_934515035.1 uncultured Oscillospiraceae bacterium | reverse complement strand
GGACGATATCGTGCTCGTGGATCCCGCCATGGCTGCGGAGGATTTTGCCTGCTATCAGGAGCATGTGCCCGGCCTTTTCCTGTTCCTCGGCGTCGGCGGAGGGAAAAACAGCCAGCCGCTGCATAACGGCCGGTTCGACTTTGACGAGGATGTTCTGCTCACAGGTGTTGAGATATATTGCCGCCTTCTGGGTCTGGATATCTGACCGAGCCTGTTTCCTTCAGATCGGTGTGCGCATCGGTGCTATATTATGTTCCTGTTCGGGTAAGAATGACACAAAAAGTTCCTTAACCGCGCATTTCGACAGCATTTGCTGTCGAAGTGCGATAATATACGGCATGTAGGCGGACCATTCAATCAAATATGCCCGAACAGAAAGGATCAGAAAATGAAAAATATACCACGTGAGTACACATTGCTTTTTAATGCCATAACCGACGTGGACAGAGCGCTTCTGCATCTTCACGAGACGCTTATGCTGGCGCAGCAATCGGCGGAGGAGCTGGTTATGGAGTCCGGGTCTGAGGAAACAACAGAATGAAAAAACGAAGGATCGAAGAGTGATCCCAGGGCAAATTAAACGGAGCGGTCAGGGGGAGACCGCTCCGCTTAACAATTTAAAGAAGGGGAAAGACGGACATGAGACACGATCCGTCTGCCGCATGAATAAGGCCATGCGCTAATTGCATTGCATATATACAAAAAATGTAGTAAAATCATCCTGTATTTCGTATACATATCACAAAAGGCGAAAGGATGATACGGCATGACAGACATAGAAGCAAAACTCAAGGAGTTTGAGGAAAAGTACGAAGCGAGGATAGCTCGTCTTGAGCTGGATCTGGCAAAGGAAAAGGCCCGCTCTCAGATACAGAACTGCATGGGCCGCTATGCATACATGCACACCGGCGGCAGACACACCGAGTGCATGGAGTGCTTCGCGGTCGGAGATCCCGATCTGTCGATAGAGATCGGCCCCAACGGAAAATACGTCGGACCCGACGCCGCCTACCGTGTATATCATCTCGGACATAACGCGGGAGAGGGCAACCGCCTCGGCTTCATGGCGGAGCATACGCTGACCACTCCCGTCATTGAGGTCGCGGACGACCTTCAGACCGCAAAGGCTGTCTGGATAAGCCCGGGCCATGAGACCGGCATTGACCCCGAAACCGGAAAACCCTGTGCCCAGTGGATGTGGGGCCGCTATGCGATGGACTTCAAGTGCGTCAACGGCGAGTGGAAGATCTGGCACTTCCAGATGTTTGGCACCTTCCGCACAGACTTTGACACCCCCTGGACGGAGACCGAGCCGTGTGACCGCCGCCTGAAGCTTTTCGAGGAAAAGGCGGAGACCGACGAGGATGCACAGGGCTTTGTCAGCGCCGCAGGAAAGGCCGACTTCCCGACCACCTTTATGGAGGAGTATGCTCCCGACCGCGCAATGAAAATGTGGCCTGCGCCCCCCGAGCCGTATGCCACCTTCGAGGGCACCCGTTCCATGGTCGGAGCCCCCGAAAACTACGTGTACCCCGGCTGATAGCCTGAATAAGCTCCGCTCCCGTGCATTTGATGCACGGGAGCGTTTTTTTGCCCGCGGCCATTTTAGCTGGAAAAAGCGCCTGTCTATGCAGGACGATGGCATTTACCAGAGAATCATATGAATATCCTTCTTGTTATTGCCCGAAAAGCATGATAAACTTCAGATATACTGAACTAAAAGGAGAAATTTGATATGAGCGAACCCCTGTTTAACAAGCTTGAGCAGATATGCTTTGTTGTTGAGGACCTGTATAAGGCTATGGATCTCTTCATCGGATACGGCATCGGCCCGTTCAAGATCATGCGCTTCGGCGACGCCGGCGACGGAAACGCAAACACCGTCTCCATTGAGAACGTGAAGCTCCATGGACGCGACACGGGTACATATTCGATAATCGTGGGACTCTGCATGCTGCCCGAGAGCGGCGTTGAGCTCGAACTCATACAGCCGCTGACCGGGGAGAGCATCTTCGCCGAATATCTGCGGGAGCACGGCCCCGGAGTGCAGCATCTGTCCATCAGCCATGTTCCCTTTGACGAGGCGATAGCCCGCATCGAGGCGACCGGGCACGAGATCAGCCAGATCGCGACCGTCGATACCATTGAGACCTGCGTTTTTTCCGACCACCGCGACGTGATAGGTTCCTATCTTGAGCTGCACAAGCGCCCCGAGGATTTCCAGATGCCAGACATCGAGGATGAATACTATCCCGAGGGCGGCGTCATGCCCGAGGGCGTAACGCCCATGTTCTCCGAGTTCAACCAGCTCGGCATCGTTGTCGAGGACATGGACGAGGCCATACACAGGCTCAACGACGATTACGGCATCGGACCGTGGATAATCATGGACTTCGGAGATACCGGACGCGGCGATAACCACGCCTCTCTCGATAACTGCCGCAGAAACGGCGAAAAGACCGAGGATTATTCTCTGCACGGCGCGCTGTGCAACCTTCTCAACGTCCAGCTTGAGATGCTCCAGACCGTGAAGCACGGCTCCGGACACGAGGAACACTTCAAAAAGCACGGCCCCGACATACACCATGTCTCGCTGACCCAGCTCCAGAGCTATGAGGACTGCGTTGACCGCATGGCAAAGGCCGGAAACGACGACTGCTGGACCTGCAATATCGATGTTACCGAGACCTGCAATATGTGCTTCCACGAAACTCTGGGCATTTTCTTCGAGACGCACAAGCGCCCCGACCCGTTTGTTCCGCCCGAGATAGAGATCGAGACCTATCCCACTGGACTCGATCTGAAGCTGGAGGTCAAATAAAGTGGAAAAACTTGGATTTATCGGTCTTGGAATCATGGGACGGCCGATGGCAAAGAACCTGCTTCGCGCCGGATATGAGCTTCTCGTAAACGACGTGAGCGGGGCCGCCGTCGCGGCCGTAACGGACGAGTTTCCGGGCGCAAAGTATGCCTCGGCTGCCGAGATAGGTGAAAAATGCGATATCATCTTTACGATCCTGCCCACCGGAGCCATCGTCAAGAGCGTTTTGTTTTCCGAGAGCGGAGCGGCCTCCACGCTCCGGGCCGGTTCGCTGGTCATAGACATGAGCAGCGTTACCCCCGGCGAGTCCCGCGAGTGCAGCGAAAGGCTTGCAAAGCTCGGCGTTTCCTTCCTTGACAGCCCTGTCAGCGGCGGCGAGCCCGGCGCGATCGACGGGACCCTGGCGTTCATGGCCGGAGGCGAGAGGGAGAGCTTTGAGAGGGCCCGGCCGTATTTTGAGGTCATGGGTTCTTCCGCGACGCTCGTTGGCGGCAGCGGCAGCGGCTCTGTCGCAAAGCTGACCAACCAGGTGATAGTAAACCTGACGATCGCGGCCGTGTCGGAGGGCTTTGTGCTCGCGGCAAAGGCCGGAGCAGACCCGGAAAAGGTCTGGCAGGCGATACGCGGCGGCCTTGCAGCCAGCGCTGTGCTGGATGCGAAGATACCCAAGATAATGGACCGCGATTTTGCACCCGGCGGCAAGATATCGATAAACCGAAAGGATATCGGCAACGTTCTTTCCGCCGCGCACGAGCTGGATGTTCCCGCTCCGCTGTCGGCCCAGCTCTACGAGATAATGCAGTCTCTGAAGGTGGCCGGACAGATGGACGAGGACCACGCATCCATCGTCAAATATTTCGAGCGTCTGGCGGATGTTGAGGTAAAGCGCGGAGGGACGGCGGAATGAGCGTTGGACGTATCCCGTTTTCCGAGCTTGAAAAGCTGCCCGCGATACCGGAAAAATACCTTGAGTGCACCGACGGACTGTCGAAGAGCGGAAAAAAGATAATCGTTCTCGACGACGATCCGACCGGCACGCAGACCGTCTGCGACACGCCGGTGTATACCGACTGGGAAGCGGATACGATAGAGCGGGCCTTCCGCGACGCGGAGCACCCGATGTTCTATGTGCTGACCAATTCGCGCGGACTGACCGCGGCCGAGACGGAGCCGGTGCACAGGACGATAGCGGAGAATATCGTTGCCGCGTCAAAGAAAACGGGCCTTGATTATGTGCTCATCAGCCGCAGTGACTCAACTCTCCGCGGCCACTATCCGCTTGAGACGCGCGTTCTGCGCGAGACGATAGAGGCCCTGTCGGACAAGCGCTTCGACGCGGAGGTGATCTGTCCCTTCTTCCCGGAGGGCGGGCGCTATACCGTCGGAAACGTGCACTATGTCAGAGAGGGAAATGAGCTCGTTCCCGCGGGCGAAACGGAATTTGCGCGGGATAGGACCTTTGGCTATAAAAGCTCCGATATGCGCGAGTGGTGCGAGGAAAAGAGCGGCGGCGCGGTAAAGGCCGGCGATGTTCTCTGCATTTCGATCGGGGAGGAGCGCGCCTGCGATACCGCGGGCATAGCCGAAAAGCTCATGCAGGTGAGGGACTTCGGAAAGGTCGTCGTCAACTGCGCGAGCTATGCTGATCTGCGCGTGTTTGCCGAGACGCTGAATACGGCGGCGGCAGCGGGCCGGGGCTTCATGTTCCGCTCCGCCGCAGCTGTGCCCAAGGTGCTCGGCGGCATTCCGGACAGGCCGCTGCTGAGCCATGATGAGCTTGTCGACCGCAGGGGCGGCGGGCTCATAATCGCGGGATCGCACACAGCGAGGACGACCGGACAGCTCGAAAACCTTAAAAATTCCGGCCTTCCCGTGACATTTGTGGAGTTCGACCAGCATCTGGCCGCCGTCCCCGGCGGACTGGAGGGCGAGACGGCGCGCGTCGCCGGACTTGCGGGCGAGCTTCTGCGCAGGGGCGAGAGCGTTGCCGTCTGCACCCGGCGCGAGCGGTATGATCCGCCCGGAGACAAGGAGGAGCAGCTGCGCGTGTCGGTCGCGATATCCTCTGCGCTGACGGCGGTCGTTTCGACGCTGACGGAGCCGCCCGCCTTCATAATCGCAAAGGGCGGCATCACCTCCAGCGACGTTGCAACGACGGCGCTCGGCATCCGCCGGGCGATGGTCATCGGACAGATCAGCGCCGGCATACCCGTCTGGCGCGCGCCGGAGGACAGCCGCTTTCCCGGCAGCGCATATGTCATCTTCCCCGGCAACGTCGGAACGGAGGACACGCTGACCGAGTGCGTCAGAAAGCTGATGGCGGAATAAAACCTGATATACAGAGCGGGCGGCCCGGGCCGTCCGCTCTTCTTTTGCGCGTATTTGCGTTTTTTCCCGTGATGGTGTACAATGAGCGCATATACGGAGGAATTGCCATGAAAAAACTGCGTTTTGCGTCCTTTTTGCTGATATTCTCGATTATATTATGCCTTGCGGCCTCGGCCTACGGCGATGTGCCGGAGGGCGCGTGGTACGGCGGATATGTCGGCACGCTGTCCGAGCTCGGCGTTATAAACGGATATCCCGACGGGAGCTTCCGCTCCGGCGATACGGTAACGGTGGGGCAGTTCATCAAGATGCTCGCGGTCATCGCGGAACTGACGCCCGTTACGAACGTGGGGACGCACTGGGCAAGCCCGAACTGGTGCGCGTTGTATGACGCAAACTGTCTGGGCGGCGTTGACATACCGAACACGGCGCAGGCCCTCGACCGGGAGATCACGCGGTATGAGATGGCCCAACTGAGCAACAACGTGATGCTGCGCGCTCTGGGCGAGAGCGAGGTCGAGCTTGCCTCTCCGGAAAATGTGATAACGGACTATAATTCCGTTCCGGAAGCATACCGCGAAGCCGTGGCGCAGGTCTATGCCAAGGGCGTCATAACCGGATATGAGGACGGCAGCTTCATGGGAGGGCGCACGCTGACCCGCGCGGAGGCCGCAGCCGTCATATACCGCATCGGCTTTGCCGGGGAGCGAAAGCCCGTTGCGGAGGAGCCTGAGCCGGATAACTTCGTGTCCTTCGCACAGCAGTATGCTGACATGACGAAGGAGCAGCGCAATATCGCGCTGTTCGGCTCTGCGGACAAGAGCTATTTCACGGCGGAGGACGATGTCAGCGAGTATATCGTTACCGTAACGGTGCCGGTGTGGCGGCTCAATACGCAGACTGGGGTCAAGACGGCCTCCGAAACGACGCTGCGCGTGCACAGACTCGTCGCGGAGGAGATCGTCAGGATCTTTACGGAGATATTCAACGATCCGGAGCAGTTCCCGATATCCGACGCCGGAGCGTTCCGGACCGGCGATACGATGCGCCATGCGTGGGGCTGTGCCGTCGATATCAATTATGACAGGAACTGCTATGGCT
>CAKSXP010000109.1 GCA_934515035.1 uncultured Oscillospiraceae bacterium | reverse complement strand
ACCGAATATGCTGATCGGGACACAGCTGTCATCCATCAGGTACTGCCGCGCAGAAGCCAGTTTGTGCGCAGGGCTGCGGGCACATCAAAAACAGAACAGGTGGTAGCGGCCAATATCGATACCGTGTTTCTGTGTATGAGTCTTAACAGCGACTTCAATCTGCGCCGGTTGGAACGCTATCTTGCCATCGCGTGGGAAAGCGGAGCCGAGCCCGTAGTTGTGCTCACAAAAGCTGATTTAAGCGAAGATATCAGCCAAAGACGCACAGAGGCAGAAAGCATCGCCATGGGTACCGCTATTCTGACCTGTTCATCTTTGGAGGAGGACGGATACCGCCAGATCATGCCATATATCACCGAGGGTATGACTGTTGCCTTTGTCGGTTCCTCCGGGGTAGGCAAGTCCACGCTTATCAACCGTCTGCTTGGAGAAGAGCGGCTGGCGACCGGCGGTCTGAGAAACGACGACAGAGGTCATCACACAACAACGCACAGGGAACTGCTTTTTCTGCCCAATGGAGCAATGGTAATTGACACGCCGGGAATGCGTGAGCTTGGAATGTGGAGCGCATCCTCCGGTATAGAGCAGACCTTTGGGGATATAGAAGAGCTGATATCCGGGTGCCGTTTTCGTAACTGTTCCCATACGAATGAACCCGGATGTGCTGTCCGTCTCGCACTCCAAAGCGGTGCTCTGGACCGCAGCCGCTGGCAGTCATACCAGAAACTGAAGCTTGAAAACGCATATGCGTCTGACAGCGTAAGCCATCTGGCCGCTAAAGAAAAGAAATTCAAGGAAATATCAAAAATCAATAAGCATGGCAAAAAGAGGTAATAACATATGAATTATCCGCTGAGTGAAAAATACTGCACACCGGAATTTCTTGCGAAGATCATGGGCCCGAATCCGGTGAAGCTCGAAGAAGAATTACTGACAGGTCACCATATCCCCAAGGGAAGCGTTGTATGTGATCTTGGCAGCGGACAGGGCCTGACAAGCGTGTTTCTGGCAAAGGAATACGGATTTACCGTATACGCCGCAGATCTGTGGAGCGATCCGGAGGAAAACAGGCTTTTCTTCCGGGAATATGGGTTGTCGGAAGCAGAAATAATCCCGGTCAAGGCAGACGCCGCAGCGCTGCCTTTTGATAAGGAATTTTTCGACAGTGTTATCAGCACCGATTCCTATAACTATTTCGGTCGTGATCCGGAGTATCTTGACCGGAAACTGCTGCCGTTTGTCAAAAAAGGCGGTTATATCTATATCGCGATCCCGGGCATGAAACGGGACTGCCACGAACATCTGCCGCCGGAATTGCTGCTGTCCTGGACGCCTGAACAGCTTGACTATATGCATGATGTGGATTACTGGCGCGGTATGGTCAGTCAGAGCAGGGAGGCAGATGTCATCGAAGTAAGCCAGATGGAATCAAATGAAGAGGTCTGGGATGACTGGCTCCGGCAGGAAAATGAATATGCGATAGGCGACCGCAAAGCCATGGAAGCCGGAGGCGGAAAGTATTTGAACTTTATCAAAATCGTGCTGCGAAAAAAGTAAGATATCTATCAATTGACATCCCATCAAAAAAATGTCTTGCCGCCTGCAATTTGCAGACGGCAAGACATTTGCATTTGCTCGAATATTTCGGTTCAGAAACAGTTATCGTGCATTTTTTATTCGCCCGGATTGTAAAACCTACAAACTTCTCTTGATATCTCTGTGATGGTTTCCAACGCTCCATCTCTGTTGTTGATTTTGGAAGCTAGTATGCAAAGGATATAGTCTCCGTTTGGGGTATAGACAATGGCGACATCATTTTCAGTATTATCCAGTTCTCCGGTTTTGTTTGCTGAGCTCACGCCGCTGAAATCAGTAAGGCCGGACGGGATTTTCCGTGTACGTTCCTGATTTTTCAGCATCTCCAATATATCATCAGATGCCTGCTGGCTGACATACGTGCCGTTATAAATCATTTCCAGCACCCTGGCACAGTCCGCGGCTGATACAAGATTCTCCTCGCCTTCACCAAGAAAAAATCTGTTCAGTTTTGTTGATGAGCAGCCTATGCTTTCTATAAAGGCATTGACAGCCGCAAATCCGCTGGCGTCGTCTTCATTGCCAAGCTGACGAATAAGATTATTTGCCGATTCATTATCGCTGACCGAGATCATGTTTTTCAGAGATATCTCGGTAAGTTCATCAATTTCTTTACCATCTTTTGCCGCAGCGTCATAGACGGCTCCGGCAATGAAAAGCTTGATAACGCTCGCCGACGTAACCGGTGACGATGCGGTGAGGCCGTTTGTCGCAGAAGTTATCTGTTCGCCGCTTTGAAGGTCCTCCACAAGAACGACCCAGTCGCTGATATAGTCTGCAAACCTTGTGTCCAGCGACGCTTTAAGTCCGCTGAGATCGATATCGCCGTTTTCAGCCGAAGGGTCGGAAACCGGCTCATCGACAGGCTCGTCCGTCTCAACGGGCTGCGCCGCTGTCGGCTCAGGCTCAGTCGACACGGTCTCCGAAGGGGCATCCGACGGAGACTCTTCAGCCGCGGTCTGCACCGGAGGCTCCGTTGGCGCTTCCTTACCGCCCGAATCTCTTATTATTCCTCCGACAAAGAAGCCAAGGAAAAACGCGATCAGGATCGATAGAATAAATAATATGGTCAAAAACCGGGAGTTTTTCATAAATCATCCTCATTTCAGGCAGGAATGGACATAAGAGCTGACCATTGAAGCGCAGGTCATAAGCTGGCTCTGGGTATCTCCGCAGCACATGCAGACGATTATGTATGTCTCATATCCATTGTCCACGATCGCAGCCTCATTATACAAATTGCTGCGAACGCCATTGTGGTTCATATAGCTGTAATTCCCGGTAATACCCGAGCCGATCCCGCTTCCGGCGGTGGAGTCGATAATGCGCATATTATCCTTGAGATACTGCCGGCCGCCGGAAAATTCGCCGTTCCAGATAAGCTCAAGTATTCCGGCAACATCCGCGGTGCTGACATAGTTTTCGCTGCTGCTGGTGGTATAGCCGATTTTGGCGTTAACGACAACGCTGTCAAAGCCGTAATAGGCGCAGACATCCTCTATATGGCTGAATCCCAGATAGTCCATGAGCGAATTGGCGGCATTATTGTCACTGTAACTGAGCATGGCATACATAAGCGTTGATATCTGAATATAATCGCCGTCATTTGCCGACGACAAATAGCCTCTGCCGTTGAGCTGATAGTCAAAATATGCCTCGTCGCTCATTCTTATAAAGCCGTTATCGACATCATACAAAACGGTCAGCATGATCGGGATATTTATCAATGCGGAAGAGATCGACTGTGAATAGGCGTAACCGGCGGAATACTGCATTCCGCGGGTTATATCCGAAACGAACACGGAAGCGCTGGAATACGGCGCATAACTGTCAAGAAGCCTTTCAAGCTCATATTCGTCTATAAGCGTTTCTTTTATGGGTTCCGGAGTCGGAGTGCTGTCGATTACCGGTCGCGGCGTGCTTACAGGTTCGGACGAGACGGCAGCGCTGTCGTCGGGCTTCTGAGTTTCCCGTGGCGAAACGGTACTGGCGACCGTGCTGCTGTCTCCCGGCTCGTCCCCCTGCGGCTGGCACCCGCGCAGAGCCAAAGCGGCGATAAGCACGACCAGAAGCACCGCACATACTCCTATCAGTGCGATCATCAGCGTCTTATTATTGGAGCCGCTGTTTTTCTTTCCGGCATCTTTCGCGCTATTGGAGCTGTAACCGCCGAAGCCGTTGCCGTTATTATATCCCGTGGAATAAGCGGAAACAGTTTTTTCGTTTTGGTATCCTGTGGGCTGTTCGGCATATGTTCCGGCGGGTTGTCCTGTAAATACAGGGCCGCCCATGAGCGCCTGCTTCATTTCGGACGCGTTTGAGAACCTTTCCTCCGGCGAAAAGCGGCACGCGCGGAGAATGATCGCGCTCAGAGCAGGGGAGGCATAGGCCGGTGCCGGGATCGGTTGACCGGAAAAGCGCATGCCGTTTGATTTTTCTATGTCATCCGCTGTTACGGGTGCGGGAGGAAGCGCGACAAAGGGAGGTCTGTTGGCGTTGCACAGGCGATACAGAACAAGACCAAGTGAATAAATATCGGAACGAAAGCTTACGGCCTGTCCGCGGTTGAGTTCCGGAGCCATATAATTCAGCGTTCCGGCTATCGTAACGCCGCCGTTTGCGCTGTCAAGAGATCGCGAAACGCCGAAATCGCCAAGCTTGAATTCGCCGTTGTCACTGACAAAAATATTGCTTGGCTTTACATCGCGGTGAAGAATATTCTGGCTGCTCATGACCTCAAGTGCGGAGCACATGTCAATGCCGAGCCTGCGTACCTCGTTTTCGGTTATCGCGCGCTGCTGGAGCAGCCGGGGCAGGGGAGTGAGAAGCTCCATACGGATGAAAATGTCATATCCGGGACCGACCTTCTTGGGTATGACCATATGGTCCTCATATGAAACGATGTTTGTGTGTCCCTTAAGGCTGACATTGATATCTATCTCACGCAGCAGCCTCTTGAGAACGTTCTCATAATACGCATTAAGAGACTTAGCATCGTTGACCACGCCGTCAGAATAGAGACTGTCAACTTCGTTTTTATCCTGAGGGATGGAAATATGTTTTATAGCGGCAAAATATGTTTTGCTTTGCCCGTATTCGACTCTATGTGCTCTGTACACCTTGCCGTGGCTTCCCTGACCGATAAGATCGTCAATCTCCCAGGTGCCCCAAAGCGGCGCAAAACTGTGTATATCAGACATTGTGTTACCTCGATTCTAATTGACTGGAAGAGTTTTTCTTTCAAGGAGCCTCACCGGTTCCGTCGCCCGGCACGGGTGAGGACGGAAACGGATTGGCAGGCCTGAGCTTTGGCGTTGGAGTAGGTGTCTCCGTCGGAGCAGGCGGTTCCACCGGCGTAACAGTTGGAGCCGGCGTAGCCGTCGAAGCAGGCGGCCCGGACGGCTTGGGAGCGGAACTGGCAGGAGGAGCGGTTTCTGTTTCTTTCACAGTAACCGTGATGCTTATGGAGCGGTTGTTTAAAGAATAGGTGGCACGGCACTGTGTTTCGCCGACGGAAAGAGCAGTCAGCGTTCCGCCGTCAACAGAAACTACCGTCTCGTCAAAGCTTTTCCATGTTATATCTTCTGCACTGACAGGCTCTCCGTCCGCCAGAAGCTCAAGACTTGCGCTTTCTCCAACATGGAGAACGATGGCCTCTCCGCCGGAATATATCGTGCCGCTTCCTCCGCAAAGCGTAAGCCCGGCAGGGTCAGGTTCGGAGGGGCTGGACGGGATATCAGTCAGCACCGGGACATCCGTCTGCGGCAGTGTGCTTTCTTCGGGCCGCTCCGGCCCGTCAGTAACCGTGGGCAGGGGAGAATACGTCCGGTCCTCCGGTTCGCTTTCTTCCGAAAAATAGCCGGAAGCGAACAGAGCTCCCGCGGTCAGCAAAACAGCGGCGGCTATTACCGAAAGTATTCGTATGGCAAGCGGCACCGATGACGGAAAAACCGCTTCCGACAGCGCGCTTCTTTTTTTACCGTTGTTTTGCTGGACCATGGGTCAGGACCTCCGTGCAGAAGAATTATTGAAGTCTGAATACATTGGAGCGGTTGCCGAGAACAATGACACTCCCGGCATTCAACGGAGTGGGAACGTTATGGTTGAGCTTGGCTCCGTTTTCGAGGAAAGTTCCGTTGCTTGAATAATCGGTCACGTAGAAACATCCGGCGTTTCCGTCATACTGGATAAGACAGTGTTTGCGGCTGACGCTTTCACCGCCGCTGCTTATAACTATCTGGCAATATGCGGGATCACGGCCTATGCAGATCTGCTGATTTGGCGCGATATCAAAAGACGAGCCGGAATACATACCGCTCAGGCCAACTATCTTATGCGAACCAACGCCGTTTCCGCGCTGATTCTGTGCGCCGCCGGCGCTGTTCGGCATATAGGCGGTTCCGCCGTTGTTGGACGGCTGATTTGCCGCAGAGTGACCCGCTCCATGCGCGCTCTCTCCGGACATCTGCTTATACAGCTCTGTCAGAGTCAGATTAACATATGGAGTTATGTAGAAAATGCTGAGCAGATTGAACGTGAAGAAGTTAAGGATATACCACCCTATAAAGCTTAGCCGCGCGACAATTATGCCGATGATGTGATCCTTTGCAATGGCGGCAGCGTTATCAAGGCATTCTTTTGCGTTTTTGTCCGGATGATTTGCCATGTAGAAAAACAGGAAATCATACTGGGAGCTTTTGTATATGGTTATAACGAAGGTATACAGG
>CAKSXP010000108.1 GCA_934515035.1 uncultured Oscillospiraceae bacterium | reverse complement strand
CAGCAGGCTCATAAGAAAGGTCTCGACCGCGTCGTCGAAATGATGCCCCAGCGCAAGCTTGTTCGCGCCGAGCTCCTTCATCGCGTCGTTGAGCGCGCCGCGGCGCATTTTCGCGCAGAGGGAGCAGGGGTTTTCCTCCTTCCTGACGTCAAACACGATCTCGCGGATGTCCGTTTTTATACATTTATATTGTATACCGAGCTGTGCGCACATCTCCGCCACGGGGGTAAAGTCCATCCCCTCAAAGCCGAGCTCCAGCGTAAGGCCCATAAGCTCAAAATGCTTTGGATAGTATATTTGCAGATGCTTCAGCGCGCGCAGCAGAACAAGACTGTCCTTCCCTCCGGAAACGCCTACCGCGATAACATCGCCCTCGTTTATCATGTCGTAATCGTCCACCGCGCGGCGTACAAAGCCGGTAAATTCGTTGAGACCGTTCATTGGCTCCTCCAAAAAACAAAAAATGAAAATGAGGATTTGAGAGTATTCAGGAGATATCGGGAGCATTTGTGAGCAGGTGTGCCGATAAATAATTTTTTCGGGAAAAAGCTGTTGACACTCAAAATCCGCTGTGTTATAACATAATAGCTGCGCGGGCTTCCCGCGCCCGGCGCATTTATACAATACTAACCCAGCGCCGAAACATTGTCTATACTTTTTTTATCATACTATAATTGGAGGCAATCGAAATGTCCACTACTATGGCCAACGAGAGCACCGTCACCCGCAAGTGGTATGTTCTCGACGCAGCCGGCAAGCCCATGGGCAAGACCGCTGCTCTCGCCGCCGATCTGCTCCGCGGCAAGCTCAAGACCGATTATACCCCGCATGTTGACTGCGGCGACTTCGTCGTTATCATCAACGCCGAGAAGGCTGTCCTGACCGGCAAGAAGCTCGAGCAGAAGTATTACCGCACCCACTCCGGCTATCCCGGAGGACTGCACGAGACCCAGTATAAGCGCCTCATGCAGGAAAAGCCCGAGCTGGCCATGCGTCTGGCCGTCCGCGGAATGCTTCAGAAGAATTCCATCGCAAAGCGGCAGCTCAGCCGCCTGAAGATCTATCGCGACGCCGAGCATAAGCATGCCGCCCAGAAGCCCGAATCCTGGGATCGCTGAGAAGGAGGTAAGACATAATGGCAACTTATCAGAGCAAAAAGCCCTACATGTACGGCACCGGCCGCAGAAAGTCCTCCGTTGCGCGTGTTCACCTCTTCCCCAACGGAACCGGCGCTATCACCATCAACGGACGCGACATCGACAACTATTTCGGACTTGAGACCCTCAAGCTCATCGTCCGTCAGCCCCTGAACACCACCGGCACCCTGGACAAGGTCGACATCGTTGCGACCGTCTCCGGCGGCGGCGTCACCGGCCAGGCCGGCGCTATCCGCCACGGCATCGCTCGCGCCCTGCTTCAGGTCGACGAGAGCTATCGTGCATCCCTCAAGGCCGCCGGTTATCTGACCCGCGACCCGCGCATGAAAGAGCGTAAGAAGTACGGTCTCAAGGCCGCCCGCCGCGCTCCCCAGTTCAGCAAGCGTTGATCACCGCTTATTTCAATCGGAAATACTGCTCAAAAGCACCGGTATCTTCATGGTCCCGGTGCTTTTTCTTTTGATAAAAAAGCCTTCGGACGATACGGCTGTTTTTTCCGCATCGCCCGAAGGCTTTCTGTTCATCTCTCGCTGGGCCGCCCTTCGGCGTCGCCATAGATGAGATCGTCTATATCCGTGCCCATCTCTTCACCCCCAAACGCACATATACACACATTATATGCGCGGGGGAAGGAAAAATTGCACGATTTCATGCATCATAATTTTACTGTTTTCACGAACATTTCAGCGTCACGCAGACGACCTCCGGGTTGTTCAGAAACCTCGGGATCGGAAGCACGCCGTTCCCGCCGAGCCCGCGTGAGACGACCATGCTGTACCGTCCGCTTTCAAAAACGCCCGCGTCGTATTCGGGAAAGAAATTGTGCTCCGTTCCGAGCAGCCCGACTCCGCCGGGCAGCCGGACGACTCCGCCGTGTCCGTGTCCGGAAAAGATCAGATCGACCGGCAGTTCGGGGTACTCCCGCGGCCAGTAATTCCGGTGTCCGAGCAGTATGATGAACTTGCCCGGCCGTTCTTCGTTTATCCTCCGGGCCAGCTCGTCGGGCTGTTCCATCTCCGCAAGGCTGTTGGGGTCCTCAACTCCCGCGATCACGATGCTCTCGCCGCCGAGCATGACCTCGTCGTAGTCGTTGTGCAGCCATTTGACGCCGCAGTCCTCCAGCGCCTCCATCAGCTCCCAGGCAAGGCCGCTTCCCCAGTCGTGGTTCCCGCTGCAAAAATACACGGGCGCGAGTGCCGTCAGCTGTCTGCAAAGCGTCACGGTCGTTTCAATGTCCTCTTCCCTGTCAATAAAATCTCCCGTCAGAAAGATGAGGTCCGGTTCCAGTCCCGACACCTTCTTCACCAGCCGGGCGTTGTCCTCGCCGAAGCTCATGCCGTGCAGATCGCTGAGCTGGACGATGCGAAGGCCGTCAAAGCTCCGGGGCAGTCCGGCATATGTGAGCGTATATTCCGTCGTAACGATGCGGCAGCTGCTGTCCGCGGCAATGGCCGCGCAGGCGAGAACGAACAGCGCCGCCACGCGAAGAAGCTTATGCGGGCTCCGTTTGCCGTTGATGTTCTTCATGCGTCGAGGTCCCTTATGTATACGAGCTTTGAAAGCGGGTCGGAAGCCGCCGGGCGCTCGTCGACCTCAAAGCGCGGAAGCGATTTCATCATCGTTGACAGCTTTCCGAAGCCGAAGTTGCGCGGGTCGAAGTCCGGCTGCTTCTTTATGATAAGGTTGCCGAGACTGCTCAGCGCGACAAATCCGTCCTCATCCGCAAGGTCGGATACGGAGTCGGCGATGAGCGCAACGATCTCGTCCGGTACCTTCTTCTCCTGCGGCTCCTCAGCGGGCTTGCCGTTCTTTTTCGCCGCTGCGGCGGGCTGCTTTGCCTGCTGCGTCTTTTTCTTCTGCTGCTGTGCGGCCGCCTTTTTCGCGGCCTCCGCGGTCTTTTTCAGGCGCTCGCGGATGACCTCGATATAGATGAACTTGTCGCAGGCGACGATGAACGGCGCGGGCGTTTTCCTCTCGCCGATACCGATAACGTATTTTCCCGCCTCGCGCAGGCGCAGCGCAAGCCGCGTGAAGTCCGAATCGCTGGAAACGAGCACAAATCCGTCCGTGCTTCCGGTATAAAGTATGTCCATCGCGTCGATTATCATTGCGGAGTCCGTCGAATTTTTCCCCGTGGTATAGCTGTATTGCTGTATCGGCGTCACCGCGTTTTCAAGCAGTGACGCCTTCCACCCGCTCACGTACGGACTGGTCCAGTCGCCGTATATGCGTTTGATGTTCGGAGTGCCATAGACGGCTATCTCCTCCATCACGCTTTTGAGGCAGTCGCGCGGCGCGTTGTCCGCGTCGATCAGTACTGCGAGCCTCATATTTTCTACAGAAGACATTTTGTCACTTCCCTTTCTGTTGGGTTCAGTTCCGCCCGCGGCATACGCAATAGTTTCCGAAGGCGGCGATGATCTCGAGGTCGTTTACCTCGCTGAAATGCAGTATGCAGTATTCCCCTTCCGCGTCCTCCTCCGGACCGAAGCGGAAATGGCCGAAGGCGCGCACCGCGCGGAACGCCCCGTCGGGGTTGATATAGTCCACGGTCCGCACAAACTCGTCAGGCGGCGTCTGCGTATAAAACAGCGCGAAGATATACGGCGCGTTGACCTGGTCCGTTATATAGACGCTTTCGGGCTCCATACGTTCCGTATAGCATATCGCCTCTCCCAGTCCGGGGAAAAAACCGCTTCCGGAAACATCGGCATAGTCGCCGAGGAACAGCGCAAAGCAGGCGAGCACAGCGGCCGCGGCCGGTATCGAGAACACACCGGCGGCGCGAAACACCGCGTGCAGGCCGACGGCCATGAAATACACAGCGGGCAGCCACAGCATGTTCAGCCGGTTTATGTTGCCGCTGATGAGGCAGGACGAGATGAGCGCGGCATACAGCGCCCAGCGCATGATTTTTTCGTCCGGATGGTCCCTGCGCATGCACAGCGAGAAAAACAGTCCGGCTATCGCCAGCGGAAGGCCGAAAACAAAGAACAGGCCCCAGGGCCGTATCGAGTTGTACGAAAACCCGTCCGAACCGGTGGAAAGTATGCCCCAGAGCGTTTTGATGTTTTCGCCGAGGGCCGTAAGCCCGCCGCCCCCGAACACGCTGGTCATGGACTGTCTGGCCCGCGTGAGCTTCGGTATGGTAACGCCCAAGACCGTGAATCCGTCCAGATCCAGCACGTTCACAAGCTGGCATACGCTTATCGGGAGCGCGATGAGGATAAACACGCCCAGCGCGGTGAAAAAGCTCCGCGGCCGCAGGCTCCGCCGCATTATGACCACCGCCGCGCACAGAAACACCGGCAGAAAGAAATACGCCGTGCCGTAGGCATAAAGCGAAAGGCCGAAAAACACGCCCGCTCCGACGAGCGCCCATTCGTTTTCGCGCGCACGCAGCGTAAAGTAAATGCCGGCAAGCAGGACCCCCGGAAGCAGATTCGATTCCAGCGCCCAGCGCGAGATCATTATATGCCACGGACATACGGTCAATGTGAAAAGCGCCGTCAGGCCGAAGCCCGCGCCCCGTATGCGCCGGGCCAGCCGCCAGAAAACAAACAGCGTCACGCAGCCGAAGGCCGCCGCCGGTATGCGCAGCGTAAGTTCACTCAGACCAAAAACCGCGATAAACGGCATCGCCATAAGCGAATACAGGATGTTCTGTCCGCTGCCCCATGCCTCCAGCAGCACGGGCCATGTGTTGCCGCAGCGGTCCATCCCGTAATTGAGCAGGGCCCACGCATCATATCCCGCCGAGGCCTCGTCCTGGTTCAGCCCACCCGGAAATGCCCCGATAAAGGCGCACCGGACGATGAAGCCCACGGCCAGCAGAAGCACGGCAAAAAGCTTTTCGTGCCTGAGTATAAAGTTTCTGAGCCCTTCCGCCCGCATGTCGCTTCGCCTCCAGAAGCGAGTATAACACAGATGCTTATCAACAATCAAACAAAGTTGTCAACGACTTTCGCGCGGAGAGAGTCGAATCGGCTCATTTTGTGGGGACCGCGCGGCGTCTTTGCGCGTAAACGGTCGCCGGGAGTCGTCCGGCGGCGCGCAAAAGCGGCACGGGATCTGTTTTTCCGTGCCGCTTCTCTTTGTGTGTGCAATTTGGGCGAGGGTCCTCATGCCCTCACGGGTTCCAGTTCGTTGAGCTCGATAATACGGTATCCCGTCGCATTGACCATCGTTGTTTCCCCGAACAGGAAAACATTTTCGCGCGCCGCGGGGCTTCCGCTCAGATGACGGTGTCCAAAGATGTGCAGCGCGGGCGAAAAATGCTCATCCACATAGCGCAGGGCCTCAAACCCCCGATGGTACCGGTCGCGCCCGTCCCCCAGCCCGGCTGCGGGCGCATGGGACACGAGAATGTCAACGCCGCCTGCGCGCTTTATCGCCGGAGTCAGCTTTTTGACGCGCCGCCACATCTGCTCGCCGCTGTATTCATAGCGCCCCGAGGACATGCCGAGACAGCCGCCGAGTCCGAGTATGCGGACTCCGCGGAAACTGACCAGCCTGCCGTCTATACATTCACAGCCGAGCGGCGGATTTCGCTCATATCCCTTGTCATGGTTGCCGTAAACGTAAAAAAGAGGGGCAGGTATCATCGTTACCAGAAAAGAGAGATATTTCGGATCCAGATCCCCGCAGGATATGATCAGGTCGGTGCCGGCGAAGGGCCTGGGGTCGAAATATTCCCACAAATACTTGCTTTCGAGATCCGAAACGGCCAATATCTTCAAAAATTTTTTCTCCCTGGAGATCACCGTCGCTGTCAAAACATGTTTTTGTCTGTCAGCCGACGGTTATTTTTTGTATACATATTTATGTATAATATACTATAACGCCTATTCTGGCAAGGTACAATTTATGCCAAACGGACAAAAGCCGTACTCAGCCGCAAAAGCCGCCGGGATGCGTGGAATAAAAAAACAAAAAATTTTTCAAAAACCTATTGACAAATGCCGATATTTATTTTATACTGGCGAAGCGATTTGGCCCAGTAGTACAGTCGGTTAGTACGCCAGCCTGTCACGCTGGAGGTCGACGGTTCGAGCCCGTTCTGGGTCGCCACTTGCCCCTGTTTCAGGGGCAAGTTTGCTGCTATAGCTCAGTCGGTAGAGCGCATCCTTGGTAAGGATGAGGTCCCCAGTTCGAATCTGGGTAGCAGCTCCAAAGC
>CAKSXP010000107.1 GCA_934515035.1 uncultured Oscillospiraceae bacterium | reverse complement strand
AGAACTTTGTTTTTCCCGAAACCGCTTTTTCCGCCATCAGCGCCGCCAGTCCCGGACTGTCAAGCTCCCTGCCCTCGACGCACATGGCAACGACAAAGGCATCCTTGGGGATGGCCCGGGTTATCTCGCTTGCCTCGCGGTCAAGCGCCGCTGATATCTCTTTTTCCGAAGGCGACTCCGAAAGCCGCTCTTCGCTTATCTCCGTAAGCTCAAAACGGCAAAACGCGCCAAGGCGCTTCCTGTATTCCTCGAATGCGGCGGCATAATGCTTTTCCTTCATTTTGCCCACGCATATGAGCTTTACATTCATCAAGTGCAGACACTCCTTTCGACCACAAGGTCAAGAGGCTCTGCCGCCGGCGCGACGCTCAGACTCACGTCCAGCCCCTCGAGCGCACCGGCCACGGTCCTGAACGCAACGGAGGGGTCATTATTTTCCCGGCTCAGATGTCCGAGGACTATGTATCTCGTTCCGTTTTCCGCCAGTATGCGGGCAAACGCTGCGCACGCATCGTTTGAAAGGTGTCCGCGATCGGAAAGTATGCGCCGCTTGAGCCGATATGGATAGTTTCCGTATCGGAGCATCTGTTCGTCATGATTTGATTCTATGACGACCGCGTCCGCCCCCATCACACCGCCGAGTATTTCCTCTGTCACGCAGCCCATATCTGTCGCCAGCGCGAAAATACAGTCGCCCTCAATACGGTATCCGACGCTCTCGTCGGTATCGTGCGGCGTGTGGAATGCGCGCACCGTCATTCCCGAGATGGGCGTGTTCTCTCCGGGAATTATTTCCCGCAGACGCTCTTCGACCCCCGCAAGCGACCACCTCAGGTGGTTTGCCACCGTGCGAGGGGCGAAAATCGGAATGTTATAGTGTTTTATCAGCATCGGAAGGCCGGAAACATGGTCGGAGTGCTCATGCGTTATGAGTATTCCTCCCAGATTTTCCGGCGCAAGGCCTAGTCTGGCAAGGCCCGTTTTGATGCGTCTCATGGATATGCCCGCGTCGATGAGCAGGCTTCCGGAATCCGTTGAGACGGCCGTGCAGTTTCCGGATGAACCGCTTGCAAGGGTCGTTATCCGCATAGACTGTCCGAATATTCCGGTTCGTCCGGCTCCGATACGATGTGGATATCCGCTCCCAGACGGGACAGCTTGCCGACAATATCCTGATAACCGCGCTCGATATAGTGGATGTCCTCGACCTGGGTCACTCCCTCTGCGCAGAGCCCGGCGATCACCATCGCCGCGCCGGCACGCAGATCGCAGGCCGCCACCGGCGCTCCCGTGAGCTTTGAAACGCCCTCGATCACGGCGGTCTTGTCGTCAACATGAATGTTTGCGCCCATCTTCAGCAGCTCGTTGACATATTTATAGCGGTTGTCCCATACGCCCTCCGTCACGACGCTTGTCCCCTCCGCGAGGGTCAGCACCGTGCTGATCTGGGGCTGCATATCCGTTGGGAAACCGGGATACGGCAGTGTTTTGACATTAGTGCGGAGAAGCTTTCCCTCGCGCCTTACAAGAACGGAATCCTCCCTGTCCTCGATCTCGACGCCCATTTCGCGCAGCTTGGCGCTGATGCAGTCGAGATGCTTCGGGATCACGTTTTTGACAAGGACCTCGCCGCCCGCGGCAGCGACAGCCGCCATGAAGGTGCCGGCCTCTATCTGGTCGGGGATTATGCTGTAATGTCCGCCGTGGAGCGCGGATACGCCGTTTATCTTTATGACGTCGGTTCCCGCTCCGCGCACATCGGCGCCCATGGAGTTGAGGAAGTTGGCCAGATCGACGATATGCGGCTCGCGCGCGGCATTCTCGATAGTGGTCCTTCCCTCCGCCTTTACGGCGGCGATCATGATGTTCATCGTCGCGCCGACGGACACCTTGTCGAGATATATTCTGGCTCCGCGGAGTTTTCCGTCCGCAGTGCCGGCATATACAAAGCCGTCGGAAACTTCGATATCCGCTCCGAGGGCCTTCATGCCCTTTATATGCTGGTCTATCGGGCGAACGCCGAAATTGCAGCCGCCCGGCATCGTTGTCTTTGCTCTTCCGAAGCGTCCGAGCATCGCGCCGATAAAGTAATAAGAGGCACGGATCTTGCGCATAAGGTCGTATGGAGCGCCTTCCTCCCGCACGCTTGAGCAGTCGATCTCGACCGTAGTGCGGTTCACCTTGCTTATCTTCGCCCCAAGCTGGCTGAGCATATTAAGGAGCATGTCCGTATCGCTTATCTCCGGTATATTCTCTATGCGGCAGACACCCTCGACCATAAGAGCCGCCGGTATGATCGCGACAGCGGCATTTTTGGCGCCGCTTATCTCGACCTCGCCATAAAGCTTGTTGCCGCCCTTGATAACATATTTATCCAATATTTGCACCTTCCCTGTCGGCTCATGTTGAGATCATATCTTAGTTATAACCAATATGTATATGACATAGCCCACTTAGACAGTTAAGAATTATTGTCATTTTAAATGGCAGTCTATTGTATCACATATTCTGCATAAAAGCAAAACAAATAATCACCGCAGCTGTTCTTCGCGTCCCGAAACAGCGTTTATGTAATAGTTTCCATTATTCGTTTCAATTTTCCATGCAGGAGTCAGCATTGCTTCCCCGGAAACGGGAACGCTTATGATATATCCGCTCTCAACGGAATAAACTTCGCCGCAGTCATAGCCGCGTTCCTCCGTGAGCGCAAGGAACTCCACAAGCGCATCGGCACAGTTTTTTGTTTCCGCTCCGGTCGTGCCGAGGACCTCGTCAAATGCACGATGCCCGACAGCCATCAGCAGAGCCTGCTGCGACAAGTTCACCTCGACGCTGCTGTTGAACACCTCGCTGCCGCGAAAACGCCAGCCAAGCTCGACGACCGTCAGGTCGCCCGCATCGACAGAACGGACGATCGGGTCCATCCCCAGCTTTTTCGCCGCCTTTTTTGCGGCGGCAGCCGCGTCGCCTCTGAACTTCCACGAGCTGCCGGAAAAGACTATCTCCATTTCACCCGTGCCGCGGAATCGTGCCTCGCCCTTCTCGCAGCTGTAATAAAGAACGTTTCCGCCCTGGTCATACACCGTTGTGCGCCCCAGCAGCTTCTTCACGGCGTTGAGCTCGCTATCCTCGCTGCGCGCGAGAATATATCCCTCCGGCGCTTCCGCGCTCACGCGGATCGAATCCGAAAGCTCTATCCCGTGCTGCGCATAAACGGAGATAAGGTCATTTTTCATGTTCCTTTCCGAACCGGCCGCATCCCGCCTGAAGCCCATCAGAAGGCAGGCGAAAACGACGTTGACCACGAGCAGCACAACAAGTATTATGTTTTTCAGCTTTGATGAGTCCATGATGCCTATCTCTCAAAAATGACCCAGTCGGGCACAGTCTCGCCGCCTTCGTCGATCAGACACAGCAGCGGTTCTCCGCCGCCCTCCGCGGCGATCAGGGCGAAAGCCTGTTTTTCCGGCAGCGGAAAAACGCTCTCCTCCCCGGCGGTATACTCGCGCAGATATATTTCGCAGGTGGTTATATGCCCGCCGGAAACGGTCACTTCTGCCGCCGGACGGGAATCCGGTAGACGGACGACGAGTCCATTGCAGATATATTGAAAGGTAACACTGAAAACGGCGTCGCCCTCGGAATACGTGACGGAGCTGAGCATCAGTCCGCAGTCTCCGCGGTATCCGGCCGAAACACGGTCCACAAGCCTGTATGCCGCGTCTATCACCGTTTCGAGCCTGCCCGTATCCGCCGGAAGCAGGCCGGTCTCGTTCTGCCGGAAGCTTACAGTCCCATCCGGCGACAGCCTGAGTGCGGCATCGCCGTCCACATACACTTCTGTTCCGTCGGGCTCCGCATATGTCAGCGCTATGAAGCTGTTCATCCCGAAATGCTCCATAAGCGCATTTCCGTCCGTATCCACCCTCAGCGGATCTGCCGCGGCAACAGTCTTAAGCTCTATTGTGCCGCCGACACTCAGCGTATAGGGATCTATCCCGTCGTTCCCACCGGTCTCAAAAGCAAATTTTGCTCCGTTCGCCTCAAATCCGACGGGCTCCGTGCTGAGCGTTGCCAGCGTACTGCACCGGTATGCGTTTGCATCCTTCGCCCGGATATAATACAGCCATACGGCGTCCTTGGAAACGGACAGGCAAAGCCTTGCCGCTGTATGCTCCGAAATTCCTCCGTCCACGTCGGAGCCGAGCCACGCGGACAGTGCGCCCAGAGGCTGGGCGTATACAAAATCAAAGAACACTCCGGGGCCGGACAGCGCGCTCTCCCATTCGTCGAACCCGACCTGCTTCGGAGTTCCTGCCGAGCCCAATGCTTCTGCCAGCGCCGCGGAATAGCGCGTATACAGCTCTTCAACGGCCGTCTCGTCATACCGGACGCCATAGCGTCCTCCCTCGGAGTCCGTGACTGCGGCCGCCAGCGGCTTTGCGCACTGGGCATATCCGCGCGTGACTCCGTCCGAAGCAGAGCTATTGTCTTTGTCTGTGCGCGTAAGCTGCGGTATCCCGATATCCGAATACATCGCAAGCCTGAACAGCATCGCCGCCGCGCTTACGGCAAGAAGAATGATAAGACAGACCTTCACGGTCCCGGTCCTGTCGCGCTTATTCATTCTCCGGCCCTCCCACAGGCAGGATCACAGTTATCGCGGTACCTTTGCCCGGAGTGCTTTCAAGGCTGATCTCTCCGTCATGCCGCAGAACGATCTCCCTTGCGATAGACAGCCCGAGTCCGGTGCCGCCGGATTCGCGCGACCTAGCCTTGTCAACACGGTAAAAACGGTCGAACACCTTGTCGATATCCTCCTTGGGGATGCCGATGCCGTTGTCGCGGACGGTCGCCCAGACCTTCCCATCGCCAAAGCCCGCGGAGAGACGTATGCTGCCTCCGTCATGGGTATATTTGATGGCGTTTGACACCATATTCATGAGCACCTGCTCTATTCTTGCCCTGTCGCCGCGGATCATCGGCATTCCGGGCTCTATTTCGAGCGTGAAGCTGTGTTTATGGTTCTGCGCCTCTATCAATACGGCGTTATACACGTCCCGAACGGACTTGTCGAACGCGAAATTATCAAAGTCAAATTGAAAGCTGCCCGCGTCGAACCGCGAGAGCGTAAGCAGATCCTGAACGATCTTGGTCATGCGGTCTGATTCGTTGACGATAACGCGCAGGAAATCGCGCTGCATCTCCGGCGGCATGCCGTCCGTATCCTCAAGTGTTTCGGCATAGCTGCGTATGCTCGTGATGGGCGTGCGCAGTTCATGCGACACGTTTGCGACAAACTCCTTGCGCATCTGTTCGGAGCGCTGGAGCTCGTCAATATTGTTTTCAAGCTGCCGCGCCATATCGCTGAACGTGCGCGACAGAACGCCGATCTCATCCCCGGCGTCCGAAGCCTCCAGACTGTGCTCAAAGTTCCCGCCGGCGACCTTTTCGGCGGCGCTTGTAAGCTCCTGTATCGGCGTTACCATGGTCTTTGCCAGCGTCAGGCTCAGAAGGACGGCTATAACCGCGCCGACGAGCATGGCGCGCAGTATTATCGTAAACAGCCGCGTCGACAGCTCCGTTATCGTATCCTTGTTGTCGATTATATATATGATATATCCGCTTTCGCCGCTCTTTATTGGAAGGGCAATGTCCATATACGGCGCGGAGCTGTCGCTGGCATAGCCCTCCTTTCCGGCAAGAGCCGAAACGATGTTCGGCGTCATCCCGACCGCGGAAGCGTCCCCGGACCCCGTCAGGCATTCGCCCGTCTCCGCGTCCAGAATATAATAATTGCGCTTGCCGCTGTCTATGCCCAGCGGACCGGAATATGCCCTGAGTATATCGGCCATGGCTGCCGCGCCGCTGTCACCGGCGGCCGAGCGCAGATCCTGCACGAGCTCCTCGTCGGAAAAGGCCGCCCTCATCTGTCCGTAAAAATCGCTGAGGAAATAGCCGCGCACGCCGCGCATCAGAAACGCGGCGGTCACGGCTGTCAGCGACATGATTATAACGAGCATTATCAGCATGATCTTTGTATAAAGGCTTCGGTTCATAGCTCCGCTCCCGGCACTGCCCGCACCGTGTATCCGGTCAGGCGTTGAAGTAATATCCCGCTCCGCGCTTTGTTATGACATACTCCGGCTCCGCCGGGTTGTCCTCCACCTTTTCGCGCAGGCGGCGCACAGCGACGTCCACGGCGCGCAGGTCGCCGTAATAGTCATACTGCCATACCTCGCTCATCAGTTCCTGGCGGGAAACGACCTTTCCCGGATTGGACGCCAGGAATTTTATAAGCTCATATTCCCTCTTCGTCAGCTCCAGCTCGCTTCCGTTTATGAAAACGCTGTGGCGGTCAAGGTCTA
>CAKSXP010000106.1 GCA_934515035.1 uncultured Oscillospiraceae bacterium | reverse complement strand
GAGCAGGACGCCGAACAGGCACAGCAGCGCGCCCTGTCCGATATCGCCATACATGATACCGAAAAGCAGCGTATAGGTTATCGCCATAAACGCGCGCGGATCAAGCTCGCCATATCCGGGCAGACCGTACATCTCCACGAACGGGGAATATATCTTCGAGAGAAACCCGGTTTTGAGCTTCACCGGCGGCTTGACGCCGGATTTGCCGCCGTCGGACAGGATGCAGGAAAACTCGCCTCCGTTATCCTTCTCCCAGACGACGCCCTCGAGCTTTCCGCTCGGTGCCCACAGCACCATCGTTCCCGCGCCTTCTTCGCCGACTTTGCCGCCCGATGTGCTCTCTTCGACGCTGCGGACAAATTCCTCTTCCTCATCCTTTGGTATCCATCCGACGATATAGAAGCTGTCGTTGCGGTAACCGGCCATGGAGCGGAGCGAATAGCACTCGCTCATGAATCTGACATAGCTGTACCGGCGGAGGAGATCCTCGCGCAGCTCATGCGAAAGTCCTTCACGCTCTGCCTTGAGGCTTTCTATGTGCTTTTTGCCGTCCTCCACCTCGTTTGTCAGGACCGTTTTCGTCTCGACCGCGGTACCGGCAAGGTCCCTGTCAAGATAAATACGTTCAAACTGCTGCGTGGCAAATATGCTGTCAACATGCTCGGCGGATTTCGGCAGGACGAAATACATTCCGTAAACCATGCCGTCGGCCTCGTTATCCTCGCTCGTCCGGACAAAGAAAACATCGTCGCGCTTTTTGACGATCTTCATGCATCCCTCATAGTACTCGGCTGGGATGCGCCCGAACCTGAACTTGGAATACCTCATGTTCAGCAGGTCGGACAGCTTTTCCTCAACGTCGCCGATATGCAGCAGGCGCTCGATGACCTCCGTTTTTTCCGTATTGCTCTTTTCGGTCTCCTCGATCTCCTGCTTTATTCTTTCAAGACGCCTTCGGATGTCCGAAAACCACTCGGAAACGCTCTCCTTCGTGTATCCCTCTTCGGAAAAAGCGCGGTACTCCGGCTCGATTCCAAGCTCTCCGGCGAGCGAATATGCCTCCGTCAAAAGCTCGGCATAATCGTTTATCGCGTCGAACGGGGTCAGATGCATGACATTTTTCATCGCGGCCGCGGCGTTTTCGGGATGAAAATCCTGATTGATCACAAAACGCCTTATCGCCTCGTCGACCTGTTCCATGGGTCCGGAAAGCGTTATCATTGTCATTTTTTCCGTTGCCAACCGTATTCCCCCCTTTTCTATATAACACGTCCCGGCAATATGCCGTAGTGCGCGGCTTCAACGGCACGGACGAGCTTGTCACATTCGATGCCCTTGAGCGTCAGATATGCCTGCGGCACCGCCGCGGACGGCGTCTGCGCGTGAATGCTGCGGCGGCACAGGGCCTCCATTCCGCGCTCATAGCTGTATACGTTCGAGGTGAGACTGTCATCCCCAAACATCTGCGCCCAGCGGGACGATCGCAGAAGCGCCATCGCATCCGCGTCCGTCGGCGCGCCGGCAAGCTGCGCTATGAATTCGTCCGTCAGCTTCCACCGTATGGGGATCAGAAGCTTGTCGATATCCGCAAGCGAACCGGGGAAGTTCCGCCGCAGGCGCATTATGTGCGTCAGGTTGAGAAAATCCGCTTCCTTGCCGTATATCTCGCGCAGGATCTCCTTTGCCGAGCCCTTGTAGTCCTTCTGAAGGTATCTCCACACAGCGGAATAAAAACAGTTTTCAAGCAGGACGTGCGCCGCCGCATAATCCGGCTTGCCGCTGACTTCGTTTGTCGGCACAGTCTTCAGTACGGACGCATATATCGTGTTTTCCGCCGCGCGGAGAATATCATCAAACGTCTCCGCTTCCTCAAGCTCCTCCCGGCGGACGCTGGCTTTTCTCGCCATGAATCCCGTCGGAGCGTCGTTCCACGTGACCTCGTGCCTCGTTATGACGTGGCGCAGAGCCGAGAGTATCTGCCGGTATTCCGTGCGGTATACCGAAAAGATCAGGAAGCGCTTATCCTCTCTCGTGGCAAACCTGTATATTCGTTCATATTCGTTTTCAAGCTGGGTGTGCAGCGACTTTTCTATCAGCCGTTCGTCCCGGCAGCCCTGGGGAATAAGCTCCCCCGCCTCCTGCCAGCCCGGATGACTGCGTATGAACGACGATATGTCCGAAAGATTGCGCATCGCGCCGATACTCTCCCACTCGGAGGGCTTCAGCATACGTCCATACATCGCGCGCACCTTTGCCGTGACCGCACCGTATCGGGTAAGGGCACTATACATTCGAGTTCACCACCATGTCGAACACGCGGGAAATGAACTCATCGCGGTTATCCTGGTACCACTTGTTTGCCGAAGCACGGTCCTGCTCCTGCTTCTGCTCCATTGCCGCGATCTTTTCATTGGCAGAGGCGGAAACCTCGGCCTCCAGCGCAGCCAGCTTTTCGTCTGCCTGAGCGAAGGCGGCGGAGCGAAGCTCTTCCCTCTTCCGGGTAAGATAATCATCGTATCCGCTTTCCTTTTTATGAGCCGAGTCATATACAAGGCGCGCCTGCTGTTCCTGTTCAACGATCACATGCAGTATCTCTTTTGACGTCACGATCATCACTTCCTTTAACAGCCATAATACTAACACCAATTTAAAATTATATCAATCGTACAAAAAGCCAATCTTTTGGGTTTTGTATTTATAATAATATCCTATTATGAAAAAAAGCTCTTGAATTAACAGCGCTCAGTCTGTACTATTAGTTAGTAAAAACATCTGACTTGGAGTGAACCAGCATGAAATATATACTCGTCATCGGCGACGGCATGGCCGACAATCCCGTGCCGGAGCTCGGCGGAAAAACTCCGATAGAAGCTTCCGACACGCCCTGCATGGACGCGCTCTGCGCCGCCGGAGTTATCGGCAGCGTCAAAAACGTGCCGGACGGCTTTGCTCCCGGCAGCGATACGGCGATCATGTCCATCTTCGGCTGCGCCCCGCAAAGCTGCTATACAGGCCGTGCGCCCATCGAGCTGGCGGACCAGGGCATAACTCTGCCCGAAGGCGCCGCCGCCTTCCGCTGCAACAATGTCTGCGTTTCGGACGGCGGGGAGTTTGAGGACCGAACGATCGTGTCCCATTCCGCCGGAGGCATCGGCGGCGCGGATTCGCGCATGCTGATGGAATATCTCTTCTCCCACCCCGATTTTGTCCCCCTGGCGGAGAAAGCGCGCGCGAGCCTTCTGCCCGCCGACAGCTACCGCCACGTCATGATCCAGCTTCAGACGGATATAAAGGGACTCACACTCTCCCCGCCGCACGACCATCTCGGCGAGAGCGTGCGCAGCAATCTGCCCTCCGGCTGCGCGGACGCGGAGGTCCTGTGCGCGCTGATGAAAAAGGCCAATGAGATACTCGACCATCACCCGCTCAACGAACAGCGCAGAGACGACGGGCTGCTCCCCGCAAACGGCATCTGGTTCTGGGCGGAGGGGACTGCCGGAAAAATGCCCGGTTTCAAGGCGCAGTTCGGCCACGGCGGCGCCGTGATAAGCGCCGTTCCGCTCGTGCGCGGCATCGCAAAAATGACGGGACTTGACGTTATCGAGGTCCCCACGGCCAACGCCGACTGGGACACCGATTACGAGGCAAAAACAGCCGCCGCTGTCTCCGCGCTGGAAAAATACGACTTCCTCGGCGTTCACCTCGAAGGGCCGGACGAGAGCACGCACGACGGCAGTCTTGATCACAAGATATACTCCATCGAAGCGCTGGACAGCCGCGTTATAAGGCCGATCGTGGATGCGCTCACCGAAAAGGGCGAGGATTTCCGGATGCTCGTGCTCTCCGACCACAAAACGCTTATGGCAAACGGCGCGCACGACGGAGACCCCGTGCCGTATTTCATATACGACAGCCGCGTTGACTCCGGTCTCGGCCTCTCATACAGCGAAAGAAACGGTGAAAAGGGTCTGTATCTTGACGAAGGGATCGAGCTTATGCCGGCTCTGTTCATGCTATGAAGGGCGTGTTCAATGCGTGCGCAAAGCTGAATCTGTCTCTCGACGTCACCGGCAGGCGTCCGGACGGCTATCACGACATGCGCATGGTGATGCAGTCGGTCTCTCTCTGCGACGAAGTTGAGCTGAGCCTGCGTCCCGGCGGGCAGATAACGATACAGTCGGGAGTGCGCTATATCCCGAACGACGAGCGCAATATTGCGTTCAAGGCGGCAGCTCTCTTTTTTGAAACATACGGCATAACGGACACGGGCGTCGGCATCGTACTCAAAAAACGCATCCCGGTCTGCGCCGGTCTCGGCGGCGGCTCATCGGACGGCGCCGCGGTGCTGTTCGGCCTGGGCGAGCTGACAGGGCTGCATCCGTCCCGCGCAGAGCTCGAAAAGCTGGGCGAGCGTCTCGGGTCCGACGTTCCTTTCTGCGTGCGCGGCGGCACCGCCCTCGCCGAAGGGCGCGGCGAGATACTGACCGACCTTCCGGCTCTGCCCGACTGCGGCATCGTTATCTGCAAGCCGTCGTTTTCGATCTCGACGCCGGCGCTTTTCAAGACGCTGGACGAGCACGAGATCCGTGTCCATCCCGGAACGGAGGAGCTCATCTCCATGCTGGGCAGCGGCGATCTGGCCAGACTCTCGCGCAGGATGTACAATGTGTTCGAGGATGTTCTCCCGCGCCGTTGCGGCGAGGTCTTCACGATCAAGAATGCGCTGCTCGACTTCGGCGCTCTTGGCTGCGCGATGAGCGGTACAGGCTCCGCCGTGTTCGGCATTTTTGACAGCATGGAAAAGGCCGCGGCCGCACACGCCGGACTCAGCGGGCGGTACCGCGACTGCTTCCTCTGCCGTCCGACCGGAAAAAACTTTGAGCGATGATGTGTTCCGTCCGCAGCCCGGTATAAAACAGAAAATCACCGTCGATAATAGCATCAAATGCTACATACCGGCGGTGATTTTTTATGAACAACAAACTGAAAATATGGGAAACAGCGCTTCTCATCAGCCTCTGCATAACGCTTTTTACCGGCGCATGGGCAGGCTCTAGACAGGCCGGGCTTTCGCAGAAGCTCATAAGGCTGCACGTCGTTGCGGTCTCCGACGATGACAGCGAGCAGGCGATAAAGCTCGAGGTGCGCGACGCCGTGCTCAACTATCTGGCGCCGCTTCTCTCGGAAGCCGGGGACGCAAAAACCGCCGGAGAGATCATCGAGGATAATCTCTCCGGCGTTGAACACGCGGCCCTGTCCCGCTCCCGCGGCAGACAGGTAACTGTCACTCTCGGCCCCGAGGAATTTCCAACGCGGCACTATGAAAGCTTTTCCCTTCCGGCGGGCGAATATGAATCCCTTAGCGTGACGCTGGGCGAGGGCGAGGGCCATAACTGGTGGTGCGTCGTGTTTCCTCCGCTGTGCGTGGAGGCGGTGGGCTCCGACGCGGAGCAGGTACAGTCCGTCCTCTCCGCCGACGACGCGGCACTCATAACCCGCGAGAACGGTGAATATGCTCTCAGATTCCGTGTTCTGGAGCTCTGGGGCGAGCTCCGCTCACTTCTGAACCGGCTCAGTCAATGACGATATCCGTGGCGCTGACGCGGCTTACCGTCTCTATCGAGGGGTCTTTCTGCTCATAATAATCGTAGAACTCCAGCGAAACGCCATGCTCTGTCAGCCATGCGTTCGTCCGCGTTGAATCCACGGTCGGCACCGTGTAGAAATAATCGTATCTCGTGCCCTCGTTTCCCGGCTGGCGGAGCTCAAAGCTTATCGAGCAGTCATACACGGTGTTATAATAATCATCGTCCATGATCAGCCACACCCTGCCGAGGGTACCGTCGTCTATATCCGGAAGTATGCACTCGCTATACAGCTCATAGGCCTCCTCCGGCGTGAGATTCAGGTTCTCCATATAGTAATTATAGTCGGGATCTCCCGCGGCAGCGGGGTCACGGTAGCTGACATAGGCATAGCTCAGAGTTTCCGGCGTTACCGGTACCTGGGTCCGCTTGCGGTAATATATGGCCTCCTGGCAGTTGAGCAGCTGCTCATACGTCTCAATATCCTCTGCCGGCGTACAGAAATTATATACACGTTTGAGTGTTCCGCCGTCCTTGAGCTCGTATTCGACTTCGAGGGTCACAACTCCGGCGACACTGTTTATATATTCGCCGCTTCGGAAACCGGCTTCGTTGAGTTTCTTATGGGAAACGATCTGGCTGTGCAGTGCAATGGTCCTTTCGACGTTATCCTTTTCCGCCAGCTTTATCTCTTCGCTCACTCCGTTGACAGTCACGGAAACAACTTCGTCCGACGAGGGAAGCCTGCGCTCATAGCCCGTCAGGTCAAACTCTCCGGCGCAGACA
>CAKSXP010000105.1 GCA_934515035.1 uncultured Oscillospiraceae bacterium | reverse complement strand
TCACCGAGATCTCCAGCGAACCGAAAAAGCCTCCGCCCTGATCGGATGCGGCGGGCACGCCTGCTTCCGCCAGCGTCCGGCGGTAAATCTTTCCCGCGGAGCCGGGGGAGCGCAGAAGTATGACAAAATCGCCGTAGTCCGCGTTTCTCACCGTTCCTCCGTCGGTCACAGGCGCTCCGGACTCGACAAGCGCGCGTATCCTGGCTGCGACGTGCCGGGCCTCAAGCGTCAGCTTGTCGGGCGTGTCCTCATCCCCGCTCTCGGGCGCAGACAGGATCTCAAAGCTCACCGGAACATCAAGCGCCGGGTCGTAATATGCAGCGCCGTGCCTGAGTTCAGCGTCCTCGTCGTAGTCCAGCTCGCCGAGACGCCGCGACATTATGTTCCTGAAAATATGGTTCGCGCCGTCTATTATACAGCTCCGGGAGCGGAAATTTTCGCGCAGAACAATGCGCCGCGGCATGTCGCCCTCCGCCTCCTGTTCCGGCGCGAAGCTGCGGTACTTTTCCAGAAATATATTCGGGTCGGCAAGGCGGAAGCGATAGATCGACTGCTTTACGTCGCCGACCATGAACAGGTTCTTCTCATCCCTTGAAACGCAGCGGAAAATGAGGTCCTGCACCTCGTTCACGTCCTGATATTCATCGACCATTATCTCCGTGAAGCGTGCGGACTTCTCGCGCGCAAGCGCCGTCGGCGAGTTTGTTTCCGGGTCATAGAGCAGCTTCACCGCCAGATGCTCGAGGTCGGAAAAATCAACATAGCCCTGTCTGCGCTTTTCCTGCGAATACAGCTCGTCAAAGCGCAGGGCAAGCTCCAGCAGCGCCTTCATCGCGGGCGCAGTCTCCCGCATTTCGGACAAAAGCTGCTCCGACGGGTCGGAAAGCTCCGCCGCAAGCTTCTCCATCGCCTTTTTGCACTTCTCCCGCACGAGCTTGACGCCGTCCGACAGAGCGGGATCGGGGCTGCTGCGCAGCGAGCCGAGCCGCGGAAACTCAACGGGCAGCGCAAGGCGCGCCGAGTCCCAGCCGCGCTCCAGCGCGTTTTTCAGCCGCTGAAGCCCGCCCAGACTCTCCGAAAAGCTGTCCAGATATGCCTTTCTGATCTTTTCGTCGCTTCCCTGCAAAAGCTCTACGCATTTTTCGAGGCGTCCGCACCAGTGGTCCACGCTCTCGCGGGCGTTTTGCAGCAGTTCCTTTCCCCACGGCGTCTCTCCGACATCGGACACGCCCCGGGCATCCAGCGCGTCCTCCTGCCGCCTTGCCCACTCCTGCGGCCAGGCGTTGCTGAGCATTTTCCCGTGAAGCTCCAGAACGAGCGAAGCAAGACGCCTGTCGTCCCGCCCCGCGCCGACGGTATCGGCAAGCAGGCGGAAGCTGCCGTCGCTGTCGATGTGTTCATACCGCTGCTCAAGCAGGCGGTCGAGCACGGTCTCCTTCATCCGGTTTGCCCGTTCCTCCTCGATCACGCGGAAGTCCGGCGCGATACCCGCCAGATGACAGTTCTCTCGCAGGACGGAGGTGCAGAAGGAATGTATCGTCCCGATCTTTGCCTGATAACAGAGCGCGCTCTGCCGCCGCAGACGGCGGTTCTGGACCTCCAAAGCCGCGCGTTCGTTGATGCTCTCGATAATGCGCTCGCGCAGCTGAGCCGCGGCCGCGCGGGTATAGGTTATCACGAGGAAGGAATCTATGCTCTTCGGGTCCTCCGGGTCTGTGATATATGACATCAGGCGCTCGACAAGGACCTTTGTCTTGCCGCTTCCGGCGGCGGCGGAGACGAGCACGGAACAGCCGCGCGTTTCGACCGCCTTTCGCTGGTTCTCCGTCAGTCTGATCTCAGCCATCCGTCTGCACCTCCTTCATGATATGCTCCCACGCCTCGTCGTTTTTATATTTGACGATCAGCCGCTGCTGCTCTTCCCCGTATTCTCCGAAGCCGCAGGTCCCGGCATAATCGCAGTAGAGACAGGCGTTATCCTGCGCGGAACGAAAATACGGGTCGGCCGTTATGCTGCCGCAGCGCAGCTCCTTTGCCAGCCCGCGCAGAGTCTTTTCCACAAACTTTGCAAGCGCTCCGAGCTTCTCAGCGCTTACGAGCGCGTCACCGGCTGCCTTTCCCTCTTTGTTTAACCTGATCGGAATATACTCGGGACTGTCGGAGCGCTCCATCGCCGCGATGACCTCATCCTCGTCGAGGATCAGCCCGCTCCGCCGCAGACCGGCGCGGCGCTTTTTCTCAAGCGTTTCGTCATCCAGCCGCGAATCGGCCGATATCTTCAGGTCGCGCGCCGGGGAATACAGCACGCCCGCGGGCACCACCTCATGCCCGTAATAGTCTCCGCCCTCTCTGTCCAGGGCGAAAAGATAAAGCAGCATCTGAAGCCCCATGCCCCGGCAGACGTCGGACAGCGAAAAGCTCTTTTTGCCGGTCTTGTAGTCCACGACGCGCAGATAGAGCTTTCCGTCGTGCAGCCATCCGTCCACGCGGTCGGCAACTCCGGCGAGCGTCATTCCGCTCCCGCCGCCGATCTCGATCGGCGGCAGCGCGCCGTCCTCTCCGTCCGAAAAGCGCAGTTCAAAGTCCAGCGGCTCGAAATCCGAGCGCCGCAGCTCCTCCGCCATATCCAGCACGACGGCGCGCACCGTTTCCCGCAGGCGGTTGAAAAGATAGATGAACCGCGGCGAGCGCCCGGCAAAATCGTTCAGCTCATCAGAAACATATTCGTTTACATACTTTTCCGCAAGCTCGCCGATGCTTTCGGGCGAGACCGCGCGGAACCCGCCCATGGACTTGACCTCCATGCAGACGCGCTGCAGAACGAAGTGCATGAACGTTCCCATCTGCGGCGGATCGAACCCCGCCGGCTGGCGCGGCTTTGCGCGAAGGCCGTACTGCATGAAAAACTCAAACTTGCAGGAAGAAAAGACTTCCGTGCGCGAGGCCGTCATATGTATGCGTTTCCCGTAGAGCGCGCGGACAGACTCCCCCGTGAGCGTACCGCGCGTCAGTTCGGCAGCTCTTTTGAGCCTTTCAAGGCGCTGCCGGCGCTCCGGGTCGCCGCTGAACCAGCGTCCGGCGGCGGCCTTTCGCTCTCCCCTGCCGCTCGCGGCAAGCTCCAGCGCGGGAACGGGCGCGTTCATTCTCGCCCTGTCCGTATCCACATACGCGGGCTCCGTCCCGAACATTTTCGAGACGGACTTGAACACAAAGCTCGGCCCCGACTCGGCTCCGTCGGCCGTATGCGCCGGGCAGCTCATCGTCAGGCTGTCGGATGGCAGGGTAAGGCAGTTGTATATCAGCATGAATTCCCGGTAAATATCCGTTCCCGGCGTCCCCGGATCGATACCCATGCTCCGGAGCTTTTCGCGCTCCTCCTCGGAAAACATTCCGTCGTCCTCCGTCTGTGCGGGAAGGTTCCCGTCCGACGCGCCGAGCACTATCAGGTGCTTTATATGCCGGCGGCGCATCCTGTCCATATCGCCGGCCGTTACGCTGTCGAGCGAAACGGGGATCGTCCCGACGTCGTACTGAGCCAGCACAAGGCAGAGCAGACGTGAGAACTCCTCCTGCGTCATGCGCACGTCCCCGAGCACCGCGGCGCACTGCTCCATCGCGCCGACAAGTATGTCCCAGAGCTGAGAATACTCCGCGGCAAGCGCGCCGCGTCCCATCTCCGCCAGCTCCTGCGCGCGCTGCTCCAGCCGCCCGGCAAGCCCCAGCTCCTCGAAAAAGGCGCAGACCGCCTCGAGCTGTTCTCTTGCCGTCTCCGCCGCTTTCCCGCGCTCCTGAAGGTTAAGAAGCGGTCCGGAAACACGCTCGCGCAGAGCGTTTATCTCCCTCAGGCGTTCTCCGGTCTCTTCCGTGTATTTTTCGCCGTAGCCGCCGGGATGCAGCGTCCAGTCCTCCGCCTTCGTCCATGCGCCGCCGCGAAGGCTCCAGAGATAGACATAGCCGCTGAGCGTATCGCACTCCTCCGCCGTCAGGCCGCAGAGCCCGGTCCTGAGATAGGTGAACACATCGTCATAGCACCAGCCGCCCTGTATCGTTTCAAACGCATAGACGACCAGTGCCATGACCGGCTTTTGCAGTATATTTCCCTTCCTCGTGGAATACAGCGGCACACCGTAGCGCTCAAAGGCGCTTTCCAGCATGGGCCGGTACTGCTCGTATCCGCGCACCGCGATGGCGATATCGCGCCAGCGCGCGCCCTTTTCGCGGGCAAGCCACACGCAGAGCGAGGCCGCAAGCTCGCACTCGTCAAAAATGCTGTCGGCCCTGAACGTTCTCACGGAGCCGTTTTCGCCCTGATAACCGTTTCCGCCGAAGGCGAACATGTTCTTCTCCAGAAAGCTGAGCGCCGGGTCCTTTCCGCCCTCCTCCGCGGACAGAAAAAATTCCCGCAGCTCGAGCCCCGTCTCCTCGGCAAGCCGCCGGAAAAGGAAAACGGTTTTGATCGAAGGCTCAAACACCTCGCTTTCAAGCTCCGCGTCGCAGGTCAGGCAGACGGTCATATCCGCTCCGGTGTCCAGATATGCGCGCAGTATCTCAAGCTCCTGTCCGGTAAAATCCGTGAAGCCGTCGACATATATCCTCTTTCCCGCGCCGAGACCATGCTCACGCACGGTGAGCGCCAGCCTGTCCAGCCCGTCCATGGGGTCCGCCCCGCTCGCTTCGGCAGCGGCGTCATAGGCCGCCATGATGAGCGCGAGGTCGCCGAGCTTATCGCCGAGCGGGCCTGCGCTTATATTCGCCGCGGATTCCAGCATTTCCGGCGTCACGCATGCGCTTTTCAGCTCCTCCGCCGCGTCGAGAAGGCGCTTTTGCAGCTCCGGACGGCGGCGCGCGGCGCCGTAGGCCGTCAGCCTCCCGCCGACGGCGTCCAGCGCCAGCGCCATGCACAGAAGCTTTCCGCCCCTGTCAAGGCTGTTCTTTCCGCCTCCGCCGTATTCGTCCGCGGCGCGCGAGGCCAGCCGCGTGAAGCTGAGCACCTCAGCATACAGGCTCAGGCTGTCGCCGCAGACTTCACACAGCTCCCGCTCCGCCTCATGGCTGTACTGTTCGGGCACTATGAGTATATTATTCCCCCTGTGCTCCGCGGCCGATGCGCCGATCTCTCTCATGACGCGCATCGTCTTGCCCGCTCCGGCTCTTCCCAATATGAGTTCAAGCATCGCCTTCACCCCGGTCGTATATACTATAAAATATAGGCGTGGTCGATATTCACCACCGCGCAGTAATTCTTGCCGCACTTCGAGACGATGTTCTCCAGTTCCCGGCTCACCTGTGCATCCGTCAGCCCGCAGCCGGGCGGGACAACAACGTCAAATATCACATTTGTGTGAGTCGGTCCCTCAACGATGCGGAAATCGTGTATCGTCATGGCTTTGTCAAGCTCCCGCACCGACAGCGCGATCCTGTCCCTGAGTTCCGTCACACGCTCGTCGGAGGTGGAAATGGGGTCCATGTGTATCACCGCCTCGCAGCCAAGCTCACTGCGCAGCCGTCGCTCGATAAGATCGATCGCGTCGTGCATCGCAAGCAGGTCACCGTCCGCGGGGACCTCGCCGTGAAGGGAGATCATCACCCTGCCGGGTCCGTAATCGTGCACGACGAGGTCGTGGATACCGACCACCGTGCCTTCGGAAAGAACGATCTGCTCGATCCTGTTCACCAGTTCCGGACTCGGAGGGTTTCCAAGCAGCGGGCTCAGTGTGTCCTTTGCGGAAGTATAACCTCCCCAGAGGATGAACAGCGCGACAAGCAGGCCGCACCAGCCGTCGATCTGCACGCCGGTGAAGTGCGCGAACACCGACGCTGCAAGGACGACGGCGGTGGAAACGCAGTCGGAAAGGCTGTCCTTTGCCGCTGCGTTCATCGCGGCGGAGGAGATTTTTTTCGATATTGCCGTATTGTATACATACATATACAGCTTGACGAGTATGGACGCCGCCAGAATGATCATCGGAACTATCCCGTCCTCGACCGGCTCCGGCGAAATTATCCTGACCACAGAGCTTTTTCCAAGCTCGAATCCCATCATGAGTATCATAACGGAGACGATGAATCCGGAGATGTATTCTATCCTGCCGTGGCCGAAGGGATGCTCCCTGTCCGGCTTCATCCCCGCAAAGCGAAAGCCGAGGAGCGTTATGACGGACGATCCCGCGTCCGAAAGGTTGTTGAATGCATCCGCCGTTATTGCTATCGAGCCGCTTATGACGCCGGCAATATACTTTCCGGCAAACAGCAATATATTGAGCACGATGCCGACTATACTGCACAGCATGCCGTATGCGCTTCTGACAGCGGGATCCGATGTGTTGCCGCTGTTTTTGATGAACAATCGTGTCAGTATTCTCAGCACCGGGCCAGTCCCCCTCATATAATAAGCCTGTTTTTTATTTTACCACATCTTATGCCGCTGTACAACGATGATACCGGAGGCATTCA
>CAKSXP010000104.1 GCA_934515035.1 uncultured Oscillospiraceae bacterium | reverse complement strand
ACAGGAAGCAGCCCGCCACGCGCACTCGTTGTCCGCTTTCAGCGGACAACTTGCACACTCGCGGACTGAGAAGTATTTTTTCCGACGCACATGTCACCGGAAAAAATGGCTTTGATCTCATTTGCGCCTGCGGGCGCAAACTCTGCGAGGCTCTTTTGACAAGCAGAAACGGCGTGACCGAAGTCACGCCGTTCCTTAATAGTTATTTGGTTTTGCTCAGACTCTGCGCCTGTTATTTGCTGTAACGCATGAGCATGGTCGCAAACTGTGCGCGGGTCGCGCTGCCCTTGGGCTCGAGGCCGGTACCGGTGCCCTGGATCAGGCCTTCGGCAACCGCCCACTTGACGGAGTCAAGCGCCCAGGCGGAAACGTTTCCGGCGTCGGCGAACGACGACAGATCGTCCTTTGCGCTAACGCTCTTGCCGGTGAACTCGGCATAGCGGTACAGGAACGCTGCAAGCTGCTCACGGCTTACGCTGGAGTTCGGGTCGAACTCGTCGGCGGAAACGCCCTTAACGATGCCGTTGGTGTAGCCCCAGATAACAGCGTCATGATACCATGCGCCGGAAGCGACATCCTTGAACGGATTCTCGGAGGAGACCGCCGGGGAGCCCGCCATGCGGTAGAGGACGGTCACGACCATTGCGCGGCTGGTGACGGTGTTCGGCGCGAAGGAATTCGCGGAAACGCCTTCCATCAGGCCCTTGGTGAGCACATAGTCGATGCCCTCGTGGTACCAGAGGCCGGTGTTGACATCGGCGAACTTGGCAGACGGGCAGTTTGCTCCGCCGTCGCACTTGTCGTCGGTCTTGGGATCATCGGGCTTGGGATCGGTCGGCGTGGTCGGGTTCACGATGATGACCGGCGCCTCGACAAGCGTGATGGTGATATCCTCGGAGGAAGCAGTGAAGTTGTCGCCCTCTTCCTTCGTGGTCACGGTGACCTTGGTGGTATCCGGGCAGGTGTCCTTGTCATAGGAGAACACTGCGGTGCAGACCTTGCCGTCAACGGCGGTCTCTGCCGCGTAGGCCACGACGATCTTCGCGTTGGTTTCGTCGGCATTCCATGCATAGTAGGCGACCTTGCCGCCCTCGATGCGCTCGAAGGTGAGGACAGAGGCGTCATACTCGACCTCGATGAGGCCGTTGGTGGATGCATCGGCTTCAACGTCGAGGTATACACGCTCGGTCTCGCGCACGCCGACAGCTTCGATCTCGCCGGTCACAGGAGTCTTAACGACGTAATCCTTGACGTTGACGTTCTGGACCTCTGCGGTCTCGGGCTTGGTAGCCGGCTCGGAAGCGGCGTTCTTGCCGGTGAAGGTGATCTGCTGTGCTTCGGTCTCAACAACGGACTCGGTGCTGCCGGTGTAGACACGCATGGAGTCGGTATCCGCGCTCTCGTTGGGAGAAACGCCCAGAAGCGAGCAGGGCCATACGTCAGCGCCGACGTCGCCGAGCAGTCTGGCGTTATACTCGCCTGCGGCTTCATCGTAAACGAGCATGTATATCTGGTTGGTATCGCCGGTGAAGTAGCTCAGATAGAGGTTGCCGTCATCGCCCAGGATCATGGAGCAGTAGTAGGCGTTGTCATATCCGGGGAAGCTCAGATCCAGATCGCTCTTGATGTAGTTCATGCCGGCTTTGCCAGTGCTGAAATCGATCTGCATGATCCAGACGGTTCCGTTGTCAGTCATGCAGTAGAACACGTCACGGCCGGAGGCAGTGTAGCCAACCCATGCAACTGCGGTGAAGTTGCTTGCACCTGCATAGAGGGAGAGATAGCCTCCCAGATTCCAGCCCTGGTTGAATGTATTGCCCATTGCGGGATCGGAGTACACAAACTGTGCGCCATAGACACCGACAAGGATATCACTTTCAGTCTGGGTGCTGGTGTATGCGGCATAGTCCATGTCATCCAGAGGAGCACCGAACGCAGCGGCGGCATCGGAAATGGCGAGGGTCTCGCCTGTCTCCGGATTGACCTTATAGAGCACGCCGCTGGTGTTCATCTGATACATGGTTCCGTTGACAAAGTCATATGCGGTGCTGTTGATGTCGGTGCTCAGGTCGGCGTACTTGGTCCAGGTGTCTTCATTGCCCATATCCCATGTGAACAGGAGCGGGTTACCGGCCTTATCCTGAAGCGCGCCGGTGACGGTGACATTGATGGTCTCGACGGTCACAGTGCATTCCGCCGTGATCTCCGGATTGACTGCGGACGCGGCGGTTATGGTCGCGGTGCCCTTGTCGACGCCGGTCACAACGCCGTTGCTGTTGACGGTCGCAACATCCTCATTGGAGGAGGTCCAGACCAGAGAATCGTCCGCGATCCAGGGCTCAACAGTCGCCTTGATGGCGGCGGTGTTGTTCTTATAGATCGTCAGCGCAGTGGGATCGAGAGTGATGGACGTGGGCTCGGTGCCGGTCTCGCCGTCAGCATTTCTCCAGATCTTATAGGTGGACTGGTTCATGGCGTAGTCATAAACCGCAACAAGGATATACTCGTCCTCGATCTCGCTCAGATCAAAGGTGTTCTCGGCAGACGTGCCGGGAGTCGTCTGGTTGGGAGCAACGAAAGCAAGGTCCTTCTCGCCGGTCTTGTTGTAGAGGGCGATGACGGAGATATACTCGTTGTCCTTTGCGGTGACGCTGATGGTGTCGGCTTCCTTGTCGAAGGTGACATCCAGCAGCTCAGGCGCGGTGTTGTCGATCGTGGTCATGGTGGTGAGGTATGCGCCATCACCAAGGATTCCGGAGGTCAGGCTGTCCCAATTGTAGGTGCCGTCCGCCCCGGCGTAATACTCGGGAGCGAGTATCAGAGAGATGTTGACAGTGGTGCCCTCGGGCAGCTTCTTGCCGTCGCCGTCGGTGCCCTGCCAGTTGAGGTTGAGCGTCTTGTCGGTGCTTCTCCATGCGCCGCCGTTGCTGTAATAATAAGCGCTGGAGACATAACCGAGCTCCTCGCGGAGATAGACCTCTCCGGTCTCTGCATCGGTGATCTGATAGATCGCGCCGCCGGCATTGCGGATGCTGGAGAAATAATACTTGCTGATAGCATCGCCGTTCGAGTTATTGAAGGCGTTGCGCTCGGGCAGGTACTCGTCATCGTCGGTAAGCGGGTTGCCGAAGTAGTAATACTCGCTGGCATTGCCTGCATACTTTATAGTGGCGAAGTTGTTGAACATATCCGGATAGCCGTCGGAGTCGGGCAGATAGGGGTCCCTCTCCTCAAGGCCATACCAGAACTCGGCAAGAGATCCGACATCATACATGGAAGGAGCGGACCAGCTGCCATAGAAGCCCAGTACGGGGATGGAGTGCACGGTGCCCTCGACGCCCTCTTCGGTGGCGGCTTCCTTTGCCCAGATATAAGCCTCGACATACGCGCCGTTTTCGTAATACGACAGGATGTCTCTGGCATAGCTGCTGAGCTTTATCGTGGCCGTAACATTGACGGAGCTGCCGGCAGGCAGGGTGATAACGCCTCTGGTGAGAGCGTTCAGATAGAGATATGCGTCATAGGTGGTGACCTTGTAGTCGCTGTCGAGGTCCGCGGCGTCGGTGTCGATATCCACGTCGTTGCCCGCGACATACTCAAGGATAGCCTGGGCGTCGTTCTCGTCGATCACGCCGTCCTTGTTGACGTCGGCCAGACCGGTGGTCGTCTCGTTGCCGATGACGGTGCCGTCAACGTTCCACTCGATAGTGGCGGCAAGAGGTGCGGTCCAGGTGTCAAGATACAGGGTGTCCTTGTAGCTGAAGATATCCTGCGTGAAAACGTCGGCGGAAAGTTCGTACTCCGCTTCCTCTCCGCTGAGGTTATTGATGGAGAAGGAAACCTTGTAGGTGCCGGACTTTCCGGGGTCGTCGCCGAGCTCAGCCTTGACCTTGCCGTCCGCAGCGCCGGCGCTGGAGCCGTCCGCCATGAGGATATAGCTGTCGGCCGCGACCGCGTCGCCCACGTTTGCAAGGCCGGAGCCCTGGTTAAGGATGGAGTAATAGTAGCTGCTGCTTCCATCCGTCATCTTGTGTTCCTCCATCAGGGGCTCTGCGGTGGACATCAGCAGAGACTGGGAGAGCTGGCGGGGGGAGAGGCCGGTCTTTTCGGCCAGACCGTTCTCGCGGATGTACTGCGCAACGAGCGCGGCCATACCCGCGGCCTGGGGCGCTGCCATGGAGGTGCCGCTCATGTTCTCATAAGAGGTGCCGCCGGCAACTGCGCCGTTGACGGAATAGATGTTTCCGCCGGGGGTAGTGATCTCGGGCTTGAGCTCAAGGCTGCCGGGAACGCCCCAGGAGCTGAAGGAGCTCATGGTGTAGTATTCGCTGTCGCTCACAACGCTGGCGACAGAAGCGGGAACGGTGAGCGTGCCGGTGTAATACAGGACAGTCTCGCCGTCCTCGGCATAAACAGCCGTGGAGTTTTCCTTTATCCACGCTCCGTCAGCCTCGGTGATGGAGACGCAGGGGATCTTGGAGGTGCTGCTGGACAGATCCATGCTGATGGTACCGGCCTGGTTGTTGTAAACAACGCAGGCAGCAGCGCCGGCTGCTCCGGCGGCATCGTGCTTCTGATAGAAGGAGGAGGTGCCGCGGGAAACGAAAACGACCTTGCCATCGACGACGTCTTTATAGGCGTCGAGCTGGCTGTTTCCTTTGTCGTCCGCACCGTAGTTTTCGAAGAATACATACTCGTATTCCGTTCCGCTGCCGTCGGCGCTGGTGTCGAGCGAGGCGATAGGCGCATTGGTATAGCCGTTGGTCTCGGTCACGAACACCTTCGTGTCGCCGAAGCCGATGTAGTTGCCGGTCGAGCCGACGTTATCGACGGACGCAACGCTCATGGAGTTGGTGTAGGAGCTGGGGGATCCGACCATGTCGAGGCTGACGTCGTCAGCGTAAAGATAGCCGACGTTAGCAGCGTTCTCGACCCAGTTGCCGGAGTTGCCGGCGGACATGGTGACGACCGCGGCGCTCTTGGCGATGTTGTCGAGGATCTTCTTATAATCCGCGTTCACGGAGGATCCGGGGTTGCCGGAGCCGAGGGACAGGTTGATGCTGTCGCAGCCGAGAACGATAGCGTCCTCGATAGCGGCCATGTAGTCGGAATCGTAAGCACCGCCGCCCTTGCCGAATACCTTCATGGTTATCAGCTGCGCATCGGGTGCGACGCCCTGGGTCTTTACAGAGTCAAGCGCTGCAACAAAGCCGTCGCCGGACGCTATGTATCTGTTGGCAGTTGCGATACCTGCAACGTGGGAGCCGTGCTCGCCCTGGGTGTCATAATCGTGGGTGATCTCGAGTCCGTTGTCAACATAGTTGTAGCCGAACGGGAGCTTGCTGGTCCTGTAAAGCTCAGCCGCGCTCGCTTTGCCGGCGATATTGAGCTGGTCAAGCTTATCGGCTATCTCGTCAGCATCCAGCAGGTTAAGGCTTGCGACATACTCCTCATAGGACATGCCCTTTGCCTCGGCGTTCTGCCTGAGCGCATACTCATAGCCGGCCGCGCTGAAGGACTGGTGATCGGTATCAGTACCGGTGTCTATAACAGCGATCCTGCTGCCGGCGCCGGTGTATCCGGCGGCATAGGCAGTGCCGCTTCCGATCATTGCGGAAGAGGTCGACATGTTGGGATCAGCCGCACCGACGCTTGCAACGTCGGGAGAATACTGATTTTCAATAATGACTTTCTTGACGCCGGCAACATCCTTGATGTCCTCTATCGCGGAATAAGGGACATTCGCGGAAATGATGTTTGCCGCGAGCGTCAGGTTCCACACGACGTCGAGCTCGTCTCCGCCCAGTGCCTGGGTCGAGATGGTCTTTTCGATCGTGTTCTGGCGCTGCTTCAGTCCGTCACGATAGGATACTGCAGCGGTGTTTTCGGAAATACCGGCAGCTGCATATCCCGCCTCGAGTGTCGGGAGCTCTTCGAGCACGATCGACACACGGACGATATCGTCAGGCTGATAAGTGGGTTCTTCCTTCTGAGAGACTTCTCTCTCGCTGAGGTCGGCCGAAACAAGGCTGTTGTCGACCTTCTCTACCTTGAGGCCGGAGTTCTCACCAGGCTCAACAGCAGAGACAGGCAGTGCGAGGCTCATGAGCATTACCAGCGAAAGCACGAGCACAAGCAGCCGTTTCGACAGCTTGGATTTTGCCATCAAAATTCCTCCCTATGAAAAAATACATGTCCGCTCCCGTCCGGCCGAAACCTCCGCGATAAAAGCGCGGCCGCGAAACGCCCGTTCACTGTTCGGAAAGCCGCATCACGATATAGTTATTCACTATATCGTGCGAAGGGACGTCCCTTCGCATCGGCTTGTCCCGACCCGTAAAAGGTTCTCGGTCTCTGCGCTTTCATATATCTGTCCGTTCGGATCGGAAGCAACAATATTCTTTAATACTATATCATAGTAAGGCAAAAATACACTATTTTTATCTATAAAAATCGCGATGAATTTATGACTAAATTCATCGCGATTTTTTGTACAATTTGACGGT
>CAKSXP010000103.1 GCA_934515035.1 uncultured Oscillospiraceae bacterium | reverse complement strand
GGCATAGATGGGGCCGATGCCCATCATGGTCGCGTCGCACCCGGCAACGGCAAAGCCCACGAGCTTTGCAATGGGCTTGATGCCGAGTTCCTTCGCCATCTCCGCCTCCATGACGATGACATAGGCGGCGGCGTCGGTCGTCTGGGAACTGGTCGCCGCGGTGACCTTGCCGTTATCGCGGAAGCAGGGCTTCATGCCCGCCATCTTCTCAAGGCTGGTCTTGAGATTGCCCTCTTCGTCGGCGAGTATGCCGTCATCCTCGGTGACTGTCCTGCCCTCTTCGGTCACTATGGGGATAATGCTCGGGGCAAGCTTGCCGTCGCGGCGCGCGGCAGCGGCCTTGGTGTGGCTTTCAAGGGCCATCTGTTCCATATCTGCGCGGGAAATGTCATATGCGTCCGCAACGCGCTCTGCGGTCTCGCCCATGGCCATATATCCGCCGATGTAGTTTTCAACGATCCATTTGTTCTTATATTCGTCGGGGAACGGGCTGAAGCACTTGGTCATGCACTCAACGCCGCCGGCAACGACGCACTTCATCTGTCCGGCAAGTATTGCGTTTGAAGCGGTCGCTATGGCCTGAAGTCCGGAGGAACAGAAACGGTTTATTGTCTGTCCGCACACGCTCTCGGGCAGGCCCGCGCGGTTGACGATCAGGCGGGAGGCGTTCATGTTCAGCTCGTTGGTAGCCATTGCGCAGCCGGTGATGACGTCGTCTATCATCTCGGGCTTGAGCTGGGGAACTCTGGCGATAACGCCGTTGAGTGTCTGCGCTGCGTAATCGATCGGGTTCGTGGTCGCCAGGCCGCCCTTTCTGCTCCGGCAGCAGGGGCTGCGTCCATATGCGACTATAACAGGTTCATGGTTCATCAGATATACCTCCATAAATAATTTGCATACGATTTTTATGCCGTCATTATACTACACATTTATTAACATTGGAACAGGAATTTTTTAAATTTGCCCCTTCCGTGAATGAACGTATCGGGAACCACGCCGTTTCTCTGGATCCCGCCGCTTTTTTCGGGTCTCGACGCGGCATTCATTGCGCTTGCAAAACAGAGACAGGACGGATATACTGTTTTTCAGAGGTGATAAAACATGACAATCGAAGAAAAGCTCTCCCAGCTCGGCATATCGCTCCCCGAGGCCGCGGCTCCCGCCGCAATGTACGTTCCCGTGCGTCAGGCCGGCAATATTCTCTTTGTCTCCGGTCAGATACCCGTTTCCGGCGGAAAGCCCGTTTTTACCGGAAAGGCCGGCGGCGAGCGCAGCCTTGAGGAAGCGCAGAGCGCCGCCCGTCTCTGCGCCGGCAATATTCTCGCCGCGGCAAAGGCCCATCTCGGCTCTCTCGACATGGTGAAAAGCGTTTTGAAGCTCCAGATCTTCGTCAACAGCGCGCCCGGCTTTGCACAGCAGCACCTGGTCGCCAACGGCGCAAGCGAGCTGATGTTCGAGGTATTCGGCGAGTCCGGACGCCATGCGCGCACCGCCGTCGGAGTGCCGGAGCTGCCCATGGACGTCACCGTCGAGGTCGAAGCGATGCTCGAGATATGACCGGCTTTTTTCAAAAAACATACAACCGTCAGCGGTTTCCGAAGCATTTCCGTTTCGGAGGCCGCTGTGTTTTTTGTTTTTTCTCCGGAATTGATGCAAAATTTTTCTTTATTTTTCAATGCTTTCTCCCGTTTATCGGTGCACTTTTCGCACTTTGCCGATATTACCGTTGACTGTTCGTGGGAACAGTGGTAAAAATGTAATACAACTTACATAATAAAAGTGGGAGGTATTCTGCAATGGGAGTTGTATCAAAGCTCTGCGAAAATGTTGAGCTTCCGAAGATGGTCACGGTCAGACAAAGCTTTGACCGTCCCCGCATCGCTCCGGAGGAGATCCCTTCATATATAGCCCAGCGCCTTTCCGACGGCAAGTTTTCCGGCGTCATACGCCCGGGGATGAGCGTTGCCATAACGGTCGGCAGCCGCGGCATTGCAAACATCGCCGTGATAACCCGCGCGCTTGTCGATTTCGTCAAAGCCGGGGGCGGAAAGCCCTTCATCGTCCCCGCCATGGGCAGCCACGGCGGCGCCACTGCCGAGGGACAGCGTCAGGTGATAGAATCCTACGGCGTGACCGAGGAGGCCATGGGCTGCCCGATCGTCTCTTCGATGGAAACTGTCTATATCGGCGACACCGAGGACGGCCACCCCGTCCGCATGGACAGGCACGCCTATGAGGCAGACGGCATAATCGTCGCGGGCCGGGTCAAGCCCCACACCGCCTTCCGCGGCCCGTTTGAATCCGGACTCATGAAGATGATGACCATCGGTCTCGGCAAGCAGGAGGGCGCGGAGCTCTGCCATCAGGAGGGCTTCGGCGTCATGGCAAAGCTCGTTCCGATGTTTGCAAAGCTCATGATGCAGAAATCGAACGTTATACTCGGCTTTGCCATCGTTGAAAACGCCTATGACGAGACGGCGATGCTCGAGCCGATGCTGCCCGGTGAGATCGAAGAAAAGGAGCCTCCTCTCCTGCTCCGTGCAAAGGCTCTCATGCCCAGCATACAGTTTGCGGAAACGGACATTCTCATTGTCGATACCATCGGCAAAAACTTCAGCGGAGACGGCCACGACCCCAACATCACGGGGCGTTTCCTTACCCCATACGCCGACGGCGGCATCAAGTCCCAGCGCATGGTCATCCTCGACCTTTCCGAGGAGAGTCACGGCAACGGCTGCGGCGTCGGCCTTGCGGACATTACGACACAGCGCTTTTTCGACAAGATGGATTTTGAGGCAACCTATCCCAACGTCATAACCTCCACCGTCCTTCATGCGGCGAATGTGCCGCTGGTGCTCGACTGCGACGCGAACGCCATCAAGCTCGCCGTGCGCAGCTGCAACGGCATCGACCGCAAAAACGTCCGCATAATCCGCATCCCGAACTCCCTGAATATCGGTCAGATACAGATATCGGAGGCTCTGATCCCGGAGGCGGAGGCCAACCCGAACATAACCATCGTGGGCGAGCCCGCCCCCTTCGCTTTTGACAAAAACGGAAACCTTTTCTGAGACCCCGTCAGCCCCTCATACTTTAAGAGAGGAGAATAATAATGGCACTTCAAAAAATCGAAAAACAGAATGTCGGCGACATGGTTTTCGACCAGCTCCGCAACTCCATCATGGCCGGCGAATGGAAGCCCGGCGAGAAAATGCCCTCCGAAAACGAGCTGGTCAGCATACTGGGCGTCAGCCGCATTTCCGTCCGCAGCGCGCTCCAGCGCCTGAGCGGTCTCGGTCTGATTGAGAGCCGCCGCGGCGAGGGCACCTTTGTCCGCAAGTTTTACAGCGCAGACGGGCTCAAGGCCGTCATTCCCGTAATCGCGATGTCCTCCTCCGACAGGAAAAGCCTGTTTGAGTTCCGCCGCATCCTCGAGATCGAGGCCGCCGCACTCGCGGCGGAGCGTGCGGATGACAAGATAATAGAGGGAATGGAAGAAACGAACAAGGGCATGGAAAACCTAGAAACGGCTCCCGAAGCTGACCTTGCGTTTCACAACATGGTCGCAAAGGCGACCTGCAACCCCTTCATTGTCTCCGTTTCAGAGATCCTGCGCGATTACTACTTTGCCCTGTTCAAGGACAATATCTCCATGGTCGGCACCGACGGTCTCAAGCACCACCTGCTGCTTATAGAGGCGTTCCGCAATCACGACGCGGACGCTGCCCGCGAGATCATGCGCGAGCACCTTGCCAGCGCGCAGGTCGATTGGGAGAAGAACAATGCATAAGCTGAAGAACATCGTTATAGCGCCCGATTCCTTCAAGGGCAGCGTCTCCTCCATCGAGGCCGCCAACGCCGTTGCGGAGGGGCTCAGGCGCGTTATCCCGGATGCTGAAATCGTCTCCATCCCAATGGCCGACGGCGGCGAGGGTACGACCGAAGCGCTTCTTTACTCCGTCGGCGGAGAGCTCATCCCTGTCGAGGTCACCGGACCTCTTGGCGAAACGGTAACGGCACATTGGGCCCGGCTGTCAAACGGTGCCGCCGTTATAGAGATGGCGTCCGCCAGCGGGCTTCCGCTCGTACCGGCAGACAGGCGCGACCCCGGCATTGCCACAACGCGCGGTACGGGCGAGCTCATAAGAGCGGCGCTCGATTCCGGCTGCCGCAGGCTTCTGATAGGCATCGGCGGCTCCGCCACGAACGACGGCGGCGCGGGCATGGCCCAGGCGCTCGGCGTTTCGCTGCGCGACAGGCACGGTTCGGAGCTTGGCCCCGGCGGGCTGGAGCTTGCAAGGCTCGACACCATAGATATATCCGGTCTCGATCCGCGCCTTGCGGAATGCGAGATCATGGTCGCAAGCGACGTCACCAATCCGCTGACCGGCCCTCTCGGCGCATCGGCCGTTTACGGCCCGCAGAAGGGCGCGACGCCGGAACAGGTGGTCAAGCTTGACGCGGCTCTGCTCAACTACCGCGAAAAGCTCACGGACGTGTTCGGCCGCGACATCGGTGCAATGCCCGGAGCGGGCGCCGCCGGCGGCCTCGGCGCGGGACTTGCCGCGTTCTGCGGCGCGGAACTGCGCAGCGGCATTTCCCTTGTTCTGGAGCTTTCCGGCGCGGAAGAGCTGATCTCAAAGGCAGACCTCGTTATAACCGGCGAGGGCAAAACGGACGCCTCTTCGGCTATGGGCAAGGTCCCCTCCGGCATCGGCGCGCTGGCAAAGCGCTTCGGCGTGCCGGTCATTTGCCTGACCGGCTGTGCGGATGAGAGCGCGCGCGAGCTTTACGGACTCGGCGTCAGCGCAGTGATGCCGATAAGCGACCGTCCGATGACGCTGGACTATTCAATGCGGAATGCAGCCGCACTCCTCTCTTCCACCGCCGAGAGGCTTGCGCGGCTGTTGACGATAAAATAAAAAACAACTTTTGAAAGGAGTTTCCCATGAACGAATCCATTCATAAATATTTTCAGGTCGGCACCATCCAGTGGATGAGCTACCCCAACCGCGACCCCATGGAGTCGCTCAAGGCGATCTGCCGCGACGACTTCTTTGATGCTATCGAGCTCAAGGGCTACGGAGAAAAGAACGAAGAGGCCAAAAAGCTGCTCGACCAGAGCCATCTCAAGGTCTGCTACGGCGCCCAGCCCCGCCTGCTCGGCCCCAAGCTCAACCCCAACGATATAGACGAAGAAGGCCGCAAAAAGGCCGAGGCCACTCTCCTTGAGGCAATCGACGAGGCCGAGTATCTCGGCGCGAAGGGCATCGCTTTCCTTGCCGGCAAGTGGCAGGAAGAGACCAAGGAAGAGGCCTATGCCCAGCTTCTCAAAACCACCCGCAATGTCTGCGACTATGCCGCCTCCAAGGGTATGAACGTCGAGCTCGAGGTTTTTGACTTTGATATGGACAAGGCCGCCCTCATCGGTCCGGCTCCCCTTGCCGCCCGCTTCGCAGCCGACATGCGCACGACCCACAACAACTTCGGCCTGCTCGTTGACCTGAGCCACTTCCCCACCACCTATGAGACCAGCCAGTTCGTCATCCGCACGCTGCGCCCCTATATCACCCACTTCCACTTCGGCAACGCCGTCGTGCAGAAGGGCTGCGACGGCTACGGCGATCTCCATCCCCGCTTCGGCTATCCCAACAGCGCCAACGACACTCCCGAGCTGCTCGATTACCTGCGCGTTCTCAAGGACGAGGGCTTCTTCAACGCCGAGAACCCGTATGTTCTTTCCATGGAAGTCACCCTTCGCCCCGGCGAGGACGAGGACATCGTTCTTGCCAACACCAAGCGCTGCCTCAACCGCGCATGGGCTCTGCTTTGATAATTCTACCCGACGGAGGACTGTTACATGAAGATCGTGATCCTTGACGGATATACCGAAAATCCCGGCGACCTGAGCTGGGAAGGTCTTGAGGCGCTTGGCGAGCTGACGGTCTATGACCGCACTCCCGCCGACAAGATCGCAGAGCGCATCGGCGACGCCGAGATCGTTTTTACCAACAAGACCCCCATCAGCGCGGAGACCATCGCCGCCTGCAAAAACATCAAATTCATCGGCGTGCTCGCAACGGGCTACAACGTTATCGACGTTGCCTTCGCGCGCGAGCGCGGCATCCCCGTATGCAACGTTCCCGGATACAGCACCGTCTCCGTTGCACAGCACGTCTTTGCACTGCTGCTCGAGATAACCAACCATGTCGGCAGCCACAGCGACAGCGTCCATGCCGGAAAGTGGGCCGCCTGCGCCGACTTCTGCTATTGGAATTATCCTCTCATCGAGCTGTGCGGCAAGACTCTGGGCATCATCGGATACGGCAGCATCGGCAAGGCCGTTGCAAAGATTGCCGCCGCTTTCGGCATGAAGGTCCTCGTCTGCGCCACGCACGTCGACCCCTCTCAGGAGACCGAGAGCATACATTACGCCAGCCGCGACGAGATATTCGCCGGCGCCGACGTCATCACATTCCACTGCCCGCTCTTCCCCGAGACCCAGGGTATGGTCAACAGGGACAGCATCGCAAAGATGAAGGAC
>CAKSXP010000102.1 GCA_934515035.1 uncultured Oscillospiraceae bacterium | reverse complement strand
GTTGCCGAAACCGAGATATTCTGACCGTCAATGCTGAACATCTGTTTGTGAACGTCTATAAATATTTATAAACTTCAAATTGTTTGGGTATTGTCTGCTTGTGGATGACGCTCCGAAATGATATAATAACAGTATAGTTGTATCATTGCAGCTCGAAAGGGAGGCGGGACAATGGCGGAAACAGCACAGTCTGCATATCTTGCGGCGCGCAAGCTGGGTAAAAAGTACGTCCAGGAACACGCGTCAAATCAATACGGCGGGTATTTGCCGGTCCTTGACGACCGGCTGAGAAGTATTGAGGTCGTGGGCGAGATAAGCCTTGGCGTGCATGAGATCCCTCTCAGAAAAATCGTCGGAACAAGAACAGAAGGACGTTCCAACGCTTTTGCAGGCAACTTCATGCCGCTTCTGGAGGAGAACACTGAATTTGGCATCAAATGGCGCAAACTGTATCAGAGCCATATAAGCGAAGGCATAAGGGAACCCATAAAAGTATATGAGTTTATAAACAGATACTATGTACAGGAGGGCAATAAGCGCGTAAGCGTTCTGAATTTCTGCGACGCACCGACGATAGACGCTTATGTCACCCGTATTCTTCCGAAGCGAGACGAGAGCAACGAGGAAATATCGATATACTATGAGTTCATCGACTTTGACCGGCGCGCGGTGTTTGACAATCTGTGGTTTTCTCACCGGGGAGAGTTCACAAAGCTTGTGGCTCTGGCAAAGGATTTTCTTGAGCATAACCCGGAGATCAAGATGCCTGTTGACGAGCTTATAAGATCGACGCATAAGACGTTCAGAATAGCGTATAAAAGGGCAGCTCCGCCGGATCTTTCCATTACGACGGGAGATGCGCTTCTGGAGTATAGCCGGATATTCGGATTCCCTGCGTTCCAGAACGCGGCTGATATTTCCAATAATGTTATAAAGGCGATTTCCCAGTTCGAACAGCGGGCTAATAAACAGATGCAGGTCACGGTCGAAAACAATTCAGCCGAGAGAGTGTCGAGCGGGTTCAGCTTTTTTATAAGAAAACAGAAGACAAGCGCCAAAGCCCTGTTTGTGTTTGAGGGTACGCCCGAAAAGTATCCGTGGACCCGTCTGCATAATGACGGAGTCAGACGCCTTGAGTACAAATACGGCGACAAGCTCAAGGTCACACGGCTCTACAATGCCCCGCGCGACCCCCAGGCGCTTTATGACCTTATCAACAACGCAATTGCAGACAAACCGGACGTTGTGTTCACAACGAGTCCGTATATGTCAAACATCAGTCTCCGCATCGCGCTTGAACACCCGGATATGATCGTTCTCAACTGTGACCGCGCGCGCGAGGGCAACAGCCTGCACACTTATTATCCCAAGACGCATGACGCTATCTTCCTGTGCGGCGTTGTTGCCGGCGCGATGAGCAAGACTGACCGTATCGGATATATGACCAGTTTGTCGTTTGCAAAGGGGCCGACCTGCGACCTGAATGCATTTTCCATCGGCGCGTCGATAGTTAATCCGAGGGCGGAAATAATCAACTGTGTCCTCCGTCATGCGGATGACTTCGAAGAGCAGAACAGGGCCTGCAAGCGTTTTACGGAGGCAGGTGCGGATGTGGCGCTTGTGCAGCAGTCTTTCACCAATCCGCTTTCGCGCAAGGCTCCGCCGGGCGTGTTTGCCCAGATGTATATGCTGCACCCGAAATTCGGCTATCCGGACGACGCTATCGGAGCTGCGGCCTGCGACTGGTTCGTTTTCTATGACCGCGTAATAACGGATATACTCAAAAACGAGCTGATCATCAAGGGAATCGACGAGACAGAGGCTGTCCATTTTGGCTGGGGACTCAACACCCACCTTGTAGAGGTCTATGGAGTTGATGCGTTTATGGGACATAATGCGACCCGTCTGCTTCATATTTTCTATTCTGCCGTTTACAGCGGAAGATTCCACCCGTTTACGGGCCCGATATATGATCAGGAGGGAAACCTCCGCATAGAGGAGTTCCACAGCCCGACACTTACCGAAATACAGAACATGCGCTGGGTCACAGACGCTGTCGCCGAAACTTTCAGTATTTGACCGGATACCGGGGCGGAATATACCATATCTCCGCCCCTCAGTTCAGTATATATTGAAAAAAAGCTTGCAATGTAATATATGTAGTGTTATAATCATAATGTTAGTAAAGAGGAATTGTAAGAGTGGGTGCCCCCCACTCTTTTTGTTGAGCTGTTTTTAGTTGTCAAAATTTGGCGTGGAGTGTTGATATGAGTAAATTGACGGAAAAGATCAGTGAGATCGCGGCGCCTGTATGTGAGCAGTGCGGCTGCGAACTATGGGACGTCGAGTTTGTGAAAGAGGCCGGAAACAGATACCTTCGTGTGTATATCGATAAAGACGGCGGCGTTTCCATAGACGATTGCGAAAACGTGAGCCGTATACTTGACCCCATTCTTGATGAGGTCGACCTTATTGCCGAGAGCTATGTATTCGAGGTGTCGTCGGCCGGCGTGGAGCGGGAACTCAAGCGCCCGGGAGACTTTGAACGCTTTATCGGAGAAAACGTCGAGGTCAAGCTTTACAGCCCTCAAAACGGCAGTAAGGTTTATGTCGGCGTGCTCCGCGCCTATTCCGATGGTGATGTAACGATCTCCGCAAGAAACGGGGACGAGGATATAACCTTCAATAAAAATGCTGTTGCTCAGGTCCGCCTGCGGATAGTCTGAATGAACAAGAACGATAAGGAGCTTATTTGAAATGAACGCAGAGTTTTTCGACGCTATCGAAGAAATCGAAAAGGAAAAAAATATTCCCCGCGAGTATATGTATGATAAGATCAATCAGGCGATGATGGCGGCTTTTCGCAAGGACAATCCCGAGTATGGCGACAATGTTGTCATATCGATGAACGAGGATAAGAAAAAAATCGAAATGTATGTTGAAAAGACGGTGGTCGAAGAGGTGGAGGATCCCACCTGCGAGATATCTCTCGAGCGCGCGATGGAATATTCGAAGCGTACAAAGCTCGGAGCGATCGTCAAGATCCCTGTCGATACGAAGAAGTTTGGGCGCATTGCCGCGCAGGCGGCAAAGCAGGTCATAATACAGGGGATCCGTGAAGCCGAGCGCGGAATAATATATGAAGAGTTCACCTCCAAGGAACACGAGATCCTCACCGGAGTCGTTTCAAGAATAGACCCGAGAACGGGCGCGGTGTCCATCAAGATAAGCTCAAATTCCGAGTTTACCGAAGCGCTTCTGACCGCAAACGAACAGATGGTAACGGAAAACCTGTCGGAGGGCGACCGTGTCAAGGTATATGTTGTCGAGGTACGCAACTCCACGCGCGGTCCCCAGGTGCTTATCTCGAGAACTCATCCGGGTCTGGTGAAACGCCTGTTCGAGCTTGAGGTACCTGAGATATTCGACGGAACCGTCGAGATCAAGTCCATTGCCCGTGAAGCGGGCAGCCGCACAAAGATGGCGGTATGGTCCAACGATTCCGAGGTCGATCCTATCGGCGCATGCGTCGGTCCCAAGGGCGGCCGTGTTGCGAACGTCGTTGACGAGCTCGGCGGAGAAAAGATCGACATTATCAAATACAGCGAATCTCCCGAGGAATATATAGCCGCTGCGCTTTCCCCGGCAGAGGTGGTCTCTGTTACGCTCCTCGACGAGGGCAAGAGCTGCAGCGTTGTTGTTCCGGAAAGCCAGCTCTCTCTTGCCATCGGCAAGGAGGGCCAGAACGTACGCCTGGCCGCAAAGCTTACCGGATACAAGATCGACATTAAGCCGGAAGGCGAGGCTGCTGAGTAAAAATCACGGAAGAAAGGCGGTTCGTTATGCAAAAGAAAATACCTATGAGGCAATGCACGGGCTGCCGCGAGATGAAGCCCAAGCGCGAGCTTGTCCGTGTCGTAAGATCTCCGGAGGGGGATATCTCTCTGGATTTCAAGGGAAAATCCCCGGGTCGGGGAGCTTATGTCTGCCCTGACCCGGCATGCCTGAAAAAGGCTGTCAAGTCCAAGGCTCTTGACAGAGCGCTGGAAACAACGATACCGGAGGAGATCTATGACCGCCTCTATGAGAGAATGGAGGCGGGAAATGAGTAATCCGCTTAATTATATAAGCCTTGCGAGGAAGGCCGGGCTTGTCGAAACCGGAGAAGAGAGCAGCGGTGTTGTGATCCGCAGCGGAAAGGCAAAGCTTCTCGTTATTGCGGCGGATGCATCTGATAACGCAGTGAGGCGGGCGGAAGGATATATTCAGGGCCGGAACGTGCTGCTTTTGAAAGCGCCGTATACAAAGCTGGAGCTTGCGTCTGCCGCCGGAAAAAGCGGATGCAGTATGCTGGTTTTTACGGATCTTGCTCTGGCATGCAGCTTCGTTTCCGCAACAGCGGATGAGCATCCCGGAGAATATGACGCTCTGCGCGACGAGATATGTGCAAAGAACGACAGAGCCAAACAGCGCCGAAAAAAAGCGCACGGTAATGATATGAACAAGAAGACGGGCAAGAGGAGGACGATCGAATGAGTAGTTTTGATAAATACAGGATTCACGAGGTGGCAAAGGATTTCAACATGACGTCCAAGGAGATATCACAGATCCTTACGGACTATGCCACAACGCCGAAAAACCATATGCAGGTGCTGGAAAACAGCGAACTCGATCTCATCTTCGAATACCTTACCCAGCATAATCAGATCGGCAGCATCGCCGAAGTATATGCCGAGCCGGCTCCCGCAGCGGAGGCAAAGCCTGCGCAGCCGAAGAATACGCAGAAAGCTCAGCCGCAGACTCAGGGACAGAAGAACAAAGCCGCGGCAAAGCCGGAGCAGAAGGCGCCCGCTGCCGAACAGAAGCCTGTCAAAACCGAGGCCGAGAAGCCCCATGTTCCCAGAAAGGTGCCCGAGAAACGCGTCATCGATACGCGCGGCGCAACGACGAACCTTGCAAAATATGACGAGCGCCTGGATAATCTTGTACCCGACAAGGCTCAGAATATGAAGCGGGGTAAAGAGAAATTTACCAACAAGAATCGCCGTCAGCAGGGACAGAATAATTCCAGCAAGCGCAGACAGGAAGAGCGCGACAAGATGCAGCGTCTGCAGCTCGAGATCGCAAAGAAGGCCCCTGTCAAGGTCGTGATCCCGGATGAGATCAGCGTCGGCGAGCTTGCATCCAGAATGAAGAAAACGGCGGTCGAGGTAATAAAGCAGCTCATGAAGATGGGCGTCATGGCCTCCGTTTCCGAGATAATTGATTACGATACCGCGGCGCTTGTGGCCATGGAACTTGGCTGCAAGGTCGAAAAAGAAGTTATTGTAACCGTCGAAGAAAGGCTTATCGACGACCACGAGGACAGCCCGGATGAGCTCGTTCCCCGCGCTCCCGTCGTTGTTGTCATGGGCCATGTTGACCACGGAAAAACCAGCCTGCTCGACCGTATCCGTTCGGCGCATGTCGTTGACGGAGAGGCCGGCGGCATAACCCAGCATATCGGCGCATACAGGGTGGAGATAAACTGAAGCCCGATCACTTTCCTCGACACTCCGGGCCATGAGGCATTCACCTCCATGCGCGCCAGAGGTGCGATGGTAACGGACATCGCAATACTTGTTGTTGCGGCGGACGACGGCATCATGCCGCAGACGGTCGAATCGATCAACCATGCCAAGGCCGCGGGCGTAACTATCGTTGTTGCTATCAACAAAATAGACGCGGTCGGCGCCAATGTCGAGCGCATCAAGCAGCAGCTTACGGAATATGACCTCGTTGCAGAGGAATGGGGCGGAGATACGATCGTATGTCCCGTCTCCGCCAGAACGGGCGAGGGCATTGATAACCTTCTTGAAATGCTTGTCCTTTCTGCCGAAATGCGTGAGCTGAAGGCAAACCCGAACCGCGCGGCGAAGGGAACCGTCATAGAGGCCAGACTTGACAAGGGCCGCGGCCCGGTAATGACTGTTCTTGTCCAGAACGGAACGCTGCATCAGGGTGATATCATAATAGCCGGAACTTCCGTTGGACGAGTGCGCGTTATGACAAACGACAAGGGCGAGCGCGTTACGGATGCCGGACCTTCCATCCCGGTCGAGATCACCGGTATGTCCGATGTTCCCGATGCAGGCGACGTTTTCAACGCCGTAACTGATGAGCGAATGGCGCGTGAGCTCGTTGAAGAGCGCAAGCAGCAGAAGAAGAATGCGACCCTGGGAACCGCCAAAAAGGTCACGCTTGAAGATCTTTTCTCACAGATACAGCAGGGCGAGATGAAGGAACTGAACATTATCGTGAAAGCGGATGTTCAGGGCAGCGCGGAGGCTGTCAAGGCATCGCTCGAAAAGCTTTCGAACGATGAGGTCAGAGTCCGTGTCATCCACTCCGGAGTCGGCGCGATAAGCGAGTCCGACGTTATGCTTGCCGCGACCAGCGGCGCGATAATAGTCGGCTTCAACGTCCGTCCCGACAACTCGGCGCGTGATAACGCCGCCAGAGCGAAGGTCGATATGCGCATGTACCGCGTTATCTATGACTGCATCAACGAGATCGAGGCTGCGATGAAGGGCATGCT
>CAKSXP010000101.1 GCA_934515035.1 uncultured Oscillospiraceae bacterium | reverse complement strand
CTTTGAAAGGGCGCTGGATGCTGCCGGAGTCGCGGTAACAAGAACGGCGGCAAAGCGCCTCCAGATCGAAAACGGATGTGTCACGGGAATAAAGACGGATGCCGGTGATATATCCTGCGATACGGTCATCGTCTGCACGGGAGGGTGTTCTTATTCCAAAACCGGCTCCGCCGGAGATGGGTACAGATTTGCAAGAGCTGCTGGACACAGTATAATTGAGCCGGCGGCATCTCTTGTTCCGCTTACGGAAAAGGGCTCGACATGCCGTGAACTGATGGGGCTGTCCCTGCGCAATGTATCGATGACGGTACTTGAGGATGAAAAAGAGATATATTCCGATTTCGGAGAGATGCTGTTTACTCACTTCGGCGTTTCCGGACCTCTCGTTCTCTCCGCATCTGCGCATATGCGGCATTTCGGCGAACGGAATTACAGGATACTGATAGATCTTAAGCCGGCCCTTGACGAGGCTGCGCTGGACAGGCGGGTCCTTTCCGATTTCGAGAAGTATCATAACAGTGACTTTATCAATTCGCTGAACGATCTGCTGCCCAAAAAGCTGATACCCGTTATTGTAAAAATGTCCGGAATAGACCCACGGGCAAAGGTCCACTCGATAACACGCGAACAGAGGATCGGTCTGGTAAGGCTTCTCAAGGCTTTTCCCGTAAATATTTCGGGGACGCGCCCGATAGATGAAGCCATCGTTACATCCGGAGGGGTCGATGTGAAGGAAATAGACCCCAGGACCATGCAGTCCAGGCTGGTTGACGGCCTGTATTTTGCCGGAGAGGTCCTCGATGTGGACGCATATACGGGCGGCTTCAATTTGCAGATCGCCTGGGCTACCGGAAGAAAAGCGGGAGAAAGCGTGCTAATATAGTAATATACGGAGATCATCAATGGAAAACAAACTGATAAGAGTAGCCATCGACGGGCCTTCTGGTGCGGGAAAAAGCTCTTTGGCGAAGGGCGTTGCGTCCAGAATGGGATTTACCTATGTTGATACCGGCGCTATTTACCGGACAGTCGGACTGGCCGCACAGAAACGTGGAATATCATCCAAGGATGCGGATGCGGTCAAGGCCCTGCTTCCTGAGCTTGAGATAGAGATAAAGCATATAAACGGAGTGCAGTGCATGTTTCTCTGGGGAGAGAACGTATCTGAGGAGATAAGGACTCCGATAAGCTCGATATATGCATCCGATGTTTCTGCCATGCCGACGGTCCGTGCCTATCTGCTGGAAATGCAGAGAGATATTGCCGGACGCTCCAATGTCGTTATGGACGGACGCGATATAGGCACTGTCGTTATGCCGGACGCTGAGCTTAAAATCTTCCTGACGGCGACGATCGAGGAACGCGCCAGAAGGAGATATAACGAATTGAAGGAAAAGGGCGACGCAAGCAGCTTTGAAGAGGTTCTTGCCGATCTGGCATACCGTGACAAGCAGGATACGGAGCGCGAGACCGCGCCGCTGAGACCGGCCGAAGATGCTGTTTTGATCGATAACTCCGGCATGACCTTGCAGGAGGGGATCGATAAGCTCTGCGGCCTGATAGAGGAGAGACGCAGCAAATGACTACCGGATATAAAATCGTTTACGCTATTCTATGGCCGATCTTTCACGTTCTGTGGCCATACAGAGTCTATGGAAGAGAGCATATTGTCGATGAAGCCTGCATAATCTGCGCCAACCACTCGTCGCTTATCGATCCGCTGCTGATTGCATTTGCTTTTGGAAGAAAGAGAATGATACACTTCATGGCAAAGTATGAGCTCTCAAAGCGCCCCATTCTGGGGTGGATACTTGCCAAGTGCGGCGTTTTCTTTGTCAAGCGCGGGGAAACGGACATCGGGGCGATAAGAAGCGCCATGAAATACCTTAAAGGCGGCGAGCGCGTTATGATGTTCCCGGAAGGCACCCGTGTCAGTTCCGAGGACGGCGGAGCAGCAAAGAGGGGGGCGGTATCGCTCGCCTCCAAACTCGGTGTGCCTGTTATACCGGTCAATATCCCGAGGAAAAAGAAACCGTTTCACCGCATCGAAATACATATCGGCGAGGCATATTATATCGAAAAACTTGGCAGGGAAGAGCTTGAGCACAGGTCGGAAGAACTGATGGAGCGTATAAACGCCCTCGGAGGAAGAGCAAATGACTAAGCTGATCACCGCGAAGAGCGCCGGGTTCTGCTTTGGGGTCAGCCGTGCGGTAAAGATGACCGAGCGGGCTCTTGAGGAGGACGGAGCGTGCTGGTGCCTCGGGGAACTCATCCATAACAGAGATGTTGTGAACAGGCTCGAGGAAAAAGGACTTCTGACGGCGGACTCGGCGGAAGAGATTCCTGAAAACGCAAGAGTTATTATCCGCTCACACGGCGTTGGAAAAGACGCTGTTGAACAGCTTAAGGACAGGGGCTGCGAGATAATTGACTGTACCTGTCCAAAGGTTTCTCATATCCACAAGCTGGTTTCCGATGCGGCGTCGGACGGGAGAGAGGTCATAATAATCGGCGAAAAGAGCCACCCGGAGGTGGAGGCAATCTGCGGCTGGTGTGCCAATGCACATGTGTTTTCCTCAGCCGAAGAGCTTGAAAAATGGCTGACGGAAATTCCCGGACGTCCGGATCTGCCGATCACCGTTGTTTTTCAGACGACCCAGACGCAATCGGTATTGATCCTTTGCGAAAAATTAATAAAAAAAATATGTACAAACGCAGTTTTGTTTGATACAATATGTGGTGCTACGTTCACCCGACAAAAAGAGGCAATGGAACTATCGCAGAAATGCGGCGCAATGGTAGTTATTGGCGGCAGGCACAGCGCAAACAGCCTCCATCTGGCAGAGATTTGCAAAGATAACTGTGCCTGTGTTCAGTTTATCGAGAATGCGTCCGAACTCGATATTTCCGCGCTTCGCGGGTTTGATACGATCGGTATCACCGCCGGCGCGTCAGCTCCGGCGTGGATTATAAAGGAGGTAAAACAACAGATGAGCGACGAAATCAAGATCGAAGAAATCGAAACCCAGAAGGAAATTACAGAGGCCCCCGCGGCTGAAACTGCCGAAGCGGCAGCAGAGGTAGAAATACCCGCACAGGAGGAGCCCGTCGCTGAAGTGCCCGTAGTCGAAAAGCCCGACTCGGAAAAGACTTTTGACGAATTGCTTGAAGATTCTATCAAGACGATATATAACGGAGACACTGTTACCGGCGTAGTTGCCGCTATCACCAACACCGAAATCAGCGTTGATCTGGGCACTAAGCATTCCGGTTACATTCCTGTGTCCGAGTTCACCGACGATCCCGACGTCAAGATCGAGGATGTCGTCAAGGTCGGCGATACCATTCAGGCTTGCGTTGTTCGCGTTAACGACGTTGAAGGCACTGTCAAGCTCTCCAAGAAGCGTCTGGATGCAGTCAAGAACTGGGCAGACATTGAGCAGGCAGCAGAGGACGGCACTGTTGTTGAAGGCACCGTGACCGAAGAGAACAAGGGCGGCGTCGTTGTCACTATTCGCGGCATCCGCGTTTTCGTTCCCGCGTCACAGTCCGGCCTCGGGAGAGACGTTCCCATGTCTGAGCTCGTCGGCAAGAAGGTCCGCCTCAAGATCAATGAGGTCAACCGCGGCCGCCGCCGCGTTGTCGGCAGCATTCGCGCCGTCACCTATAAGGAGCGCCGTGAGAAGGCCGAGAAGATCTGGAATGAGATCGAAGTCGGCAGCCGTTACCACGGCACCGTCAAGTCCATGACCAGCTACGGCGCATTTGTGGACATCGGCGGCATTGACGGAATGGTCCATGTTTCCGAGCTTAGCTGGCAGCGCATCAAGCAGCCCTCTGACGTTCTGAACATCGGCGATGAGATCGACGTTTATGTCATCAGCTTTGATAAAGAAAAGCGCAAGATATCCCTCGGCTACAAGGATCCCAACGAGAACCCCTGGCTCAAGTTCACCAACACTTACAATGTCGGCGACGTTGCTACCGTCTCTATCGTCAAGCTCATGCCCTTCGGCGTGTTTGCCGAGGTCATGCCCGGCGTTGACGGCCTCATCCATATTTCTCAGATCGCAAACCGCCGCATCGGAAAGCCCGAAGAGGTTCTGACTGTCGGCGAGACCGTCGATGCAAAAATCACCAACATCGACAACGAAAAGCAGAAGATCTCTCTCTCCATCCGCGCGCTGTCCGAGCCCGAACCGGCTCCCGCTCGCAGAGAAGTTGAGGAGCGCATAGTTGAAGAGCCCGTCGCAGAGGATGACGCTCTCGTCTATGAGATCTCCGCGACCGGAGAAGCAAAGGGAATCATCCCTGATATCGAGGACGCTGAATAATTATCGCCCGATTACAATTTGCAAGAAAAAAGAAGCGCAGATATGCGCTTCTTTTTTCTTGCAAACTTTATTTATATAGATGATTTAACTTGCTAAAAAAACTGTATTAGTATATAATATCTTTGAGAAGGTATGCATTTTCGGTATATGGCAATTTAAGGGGGCTGGGAGACTTGAACTACAATGTCGGAGATATGGTAACTCATCCGCTGCATGGCGCCGGTGTTATAGCCGGATTTGAGATCCAGAGGGTAGACGGGAAAAAGCGTGAATATTATATCCTGAAGCTGCCGAACGGAGATATGAGAGTAAAGATCCCGGTGGAAGCCGCTGATAAAGTCGGCGTGCGCCCGATAATCAGCGCGGACGAGGCCGAGCGTGTTTTGTGCGCCATACCGGATATAGAGGTCAATATGACCGCAAACTGGAACAAGCGCTATCGTGAGAATATGGAAAAGCTCAGAACCGGAAACCTGATAGAAGTTGCATCCGTTATAAAGGGGCTGCTGTTGAGGGACAGGGAAAAGGGCCTTTCCACGGGAGAGAGAAAAATGCTTCATTCCGCAAAGCAGATACTGATCTCGGAGATCGTCCTTTCAATACAATGCACCTATGAAGAGGTCGAGCAGCGGATAGAAGGCGCAATGGCGTGACTGGCGGAGGTTAAGATAGATGTCCATACTGTCAGATACAATAAAAAAAATCAGACGCCCGTTTTGTTCAATGGTCGTGGTCGCAGCGGGAAATTCAAGCCGCATGGGCGAGGACAAGCTGCTTCTCGAGCTCGGGGGCATGCCGGTGATCGCAAGAACGCTGCTGGCGTTTGAGAAATGCGAAGCCGTTGATGAGATAATAGTTGTCACGAGGGACGATCTGATCGAGAAATGCGCGGCTTTGTGCATGGAATACGGCATAGAAAAGGCCAATAAGTTCCTCATCGGAGGCAGCGACAGACTCCATTCGGCGCTCGCCGGAGTTATGGAGGCTTCAGGGGAAGCAAAGCTTATCGGCATACACGATGGGGCGCGGCCCTTTGTGACAGGCGAACTGATAGAGAGTGTCGTGCAATGTGCGGCAAAATTTGACGCTGCGGCTCCCGCCGTTCCGGTTAATGACACCATAAAGCTTGCGGCGGGCGGAGTGGTTGAGACCACTCCCGTAAGAGACAATGTGTTTGCAGTACAGACACCCCAGGTGTTTTTGCCGGATATAATAAAGTGCGCGCTGACAGCGGCCGCTGAAAATGAACTTGCAATAACGGATGATTGTTCCGCCGTTGAGGAACTGGGAATGCCGGTGCGGCTTGTAACGGGAGACGCTGACAATATAAAGCTTACAACGCCGCGCGATATTGATCTTGCACGGATAATTCTTCGTCAGAGGGAGGCGGAACTGTGCGAATAGGACATGGGTATGACGTTCATCGTCTTGAAGAGGGGCGGCGTATGGTGATCGGAGGCGTGGCTATCCCCAGTGAAGTGGGATTATTGGGTCACTCCGACGCAGATGTGCTCGTCCATGCGATAATAGACGCCATACTTGGCGCTGCCGCGCTTGGCGATATCGGACAGATGTTTCCGGATGACGATCCCCGGTACGAGGGGATCGACAGCTGTGTACTGCTGTCAATCGCGTATAAAAGGATCATTTCTGCTGGATATTCGATTTCAAATATTGACTGCACAGTCATAGCCCAGACGCCTAAGCTCGCGCCCTATATCCCCGCAATGAGAGAAAAGCTCGCAAAGATACTTGATTTGAACGAAAACAGGATCAGCGTCAAAGCGACTACGGAGGAAAAGCTTGGCTTTACCGGCGCTAAACAGGGTATTGCCGCGCACGCGGCCGTGCTGCTGGAAGAGTGACGCAAAAACAATAATCAGGCCCCGCGCATAAACTGGCTTACAGTAAGCTTGTTTGGCGCGGGGCTTTGTGCGCCTGCATAGACTCAGGAGGGTTTATATTTTGATGTTGAAATACTTGATAATGTGCCGATCGCTGACATATGCGCAGCGGTCAGCGCGCGCACTGGAGAACGCGGGCATAACTTCGGTGGTGACCAAAGCGCCGCAATCGGTTTCAAACGCCGGGTGCGCATATTGCGTTAAGGTCTCCGAGCGAAGATTGAAGGAGGCGCTCTCTGTTTTGAAGGGCGCAGGACTCTCTCCCGGCAGAGTTTTTCTGCAAGATGACAGCGGTGAAGTAAATGAAATTGAGTTTTAGGAGGATGCTTTTATGATATATCTGGAC
>CAKSXP010000100.1 GCA_934515035.1 uncultured Oscillospiraceae bacterium | reverse complement strand
GTGTTGGAAAGCTCGACCTGACAGCCGATATTTGAAAGGTCCTCCGCAGAAAGCGCGCCCTTTATTGCCGCGGACGTGCCGACATTCATAAAAACAGGCGTCTGCACGGTCCCATGCGGAGTCGTGTAAACCCCGCGCCGGGCATGTCCGTCCTGTGTTATAAGCTCAAACAAGGTATATCTCCTTTTCAGATTTTATATTCGCCGCCGAAGCGTACGGGAGTCGGGAAAATGAATAAAATGCACATTATCCTACTCTCTTTCATAGCGAAGTACGGCAGCCATGGCCGCCGTACTTCTTCAACTGTTCAGAACAAATCGCTGTGCGTTCCTGTTCTGGATAGAAACAGTACCAGCTCGTTCTCTCTGATCTGATATACCAGCAGCCAGTCAGGTGTAATGTGGCACTCACGGAACCCACCATAATCACCGGTCAGAAGGTGATCTCTATATCGCGCCTCCAGCGGCTCCTGCATGGCAAGTCTGTTTACCACATCTTCCAACAGGCTGATCCGGTATCCTCTTCTTATGGCGACCTTCAGGTCCCTCTTGAAGCGGTTGGACGGTACAATGTCAAGCATCCGTTTCTACCTCCCGCAGCAGGTCAGAAAAAGAACTGTACCGCTTGTAGTCGGACGGGTGCTTTGCCATCTCCTCCGCCTCCTTCATCGCGGCAACGGTGTCCGCGTTAGGAACCTCGCGCTGGATGGTAAACGGAATGCAGTTCTCTCGGATCGACTGCCGCAGGAAAATGTTGATCGCAGTGGACAAATCGAGGCCAAAGTCGGCAAATAACGCTTGCGCCTGAGCCTTCACGTCGGCGTCGATAGAAATGCTGGTCGATACTTTCGCCATCTGAAATCACTCCTTTTTGCTCATTACCTATGATATACCATACTATGTTGCAAAGTCAATATGTTATATATAGTTTATAGCAAGAAGTTAAGAACAACACTTTTATATCTAAAATGGTCAGGAAATGAATGAGCAATCGCCAAATGAAAAGAAACGGTATTTTTCTCTCACGGCGGTCTCATATGCTCTGAGCACGTTTTCTCTTCCCGCAAAGGCGGATACCAGCATTATCAGCGTACTTTCCGGCAGATGAAAGTTGGTTATCAGTCCGTCCATACACTTGAAGCGGTAGCCAGGATAGATAAAAATATCCGTCCAGCCGCTTTGTGGTCTCACTGTTCCGTCCTCTTCCGCAAAGCTTTCAAGCGTTCGGCAGGACGTTGTCCCCACACATATTACGCGCCCTCCGTTTTTGTGGGTCTCATTTATGATGCGCGCGGTCTCTTCCGGAATAATACAGAACTCCGAGTGCATCGGATGCTCCTCGATTTCGTCCTCCTTGACCGGTCGGAATGTGCCGAGCCCGACATGCAGAGTTACATAGCACAGAGAAACGCCCATCGCGGCAATTTCCTCCAGCAGTTCCTTTGTGAAGTGCAGGCCCGCGGTCGGGGCCGCCGCACTTCCCAGCTCGCGCGAATATACAGTCTGATAGCGTTCATTGTCTTTCAGTTCGGCCTTTATATACGGCGGAAGCGGCATTTTCCCCAGCTTTTCCAGAACCTCGAGGAAAATACCTTCATAATGAAATTCGATGATCCGATTCCCGCCGGGCGCAACATCCTTTACGGTCGCTGTAAGTTCCCCGCCGCCGAAGCTCAGTTCCGTTCCCGGACGGGTCTTTTTGCCCGGACGGGTCAGGCACTCCCAGTTTCCTCCGCCGAGGTCGCGCAGGAGCAGCACTTCGACCGCGCCTCCCGTGTGCCGGGTTCCCATAAGACGTGCGGGGAGCACCCGGGAATCGTTCATTACAAGGCAGTCGCCCTTTCTCAGGTAATCCTTTATGTCGTAAAAATGCCTGTGCTCTATTGCTCCCGTCACTCTGTCAAGATGCATCAGCCGGGAATGGTCCCGTTTTTCAAGCGGAGTCTGTGCGATCAGCTCCTCGGGCAGTTCAAAATTGAAATCGCTTTTCTTCATGTTTCCTCTTACGCCCCCTGGGAGATAGCGACACCGGTATAATAGAATCCCAGTATCTCTCTGTAATTATAGCCGTAATTTTTGGCCATCGAATATGCGCCCCACTGACTCATGCCGATATTGTGGCCCCAGCCGGCGCCGGCGACGCGGTATGTGTCCTCTTCTTCATTATGCGTGATCGTATAATGCATGCTCGTATAGCTGAAACCCAATTTGCTCAGCAGCGTGATGCAGCCGGATTTGGTAAAGCTGAGCGTTTTTCCGTTTTCGTCGGTTATCCCGACGCCGATCATATTCCCGGAGGGACTATATGTACACTCAATGTTTGCGACCTTTCCAAGTCCGAGCTTTTCACCCATGGCCTCGGCTGTAAAGTCCTTTGACCATCTCATGACACCGGAGCTGAGAGCAGCCTCAAACGGGTCGATCTTTCCGCGGCAATAGCCGAGAGCTGCGACCCAGACATTCTCCGTACTCTCCGTCGCTCCGCCGTCGGAGGAAAAATAATATGCGCAGCACATAGTGCCGTTATAGGTCATATACTGATTTCTGGTCTCGTCACACGCCCGGTCGGTCGTTGCCGACGCCGCATTGAGTCCGCGGTATACCTGGTCCTTGGCGTCGTTCACAATATCAAAGCCGTATGCGGAATACTTTCCGTAATTATACTGAACATAATTCCGCGCGGCTATCGCGCCGGCTTTCAGCGTTTCAATAGGCCAGGAAGAGCTCATCTCGTAGGGAATGACGCCCTTGACATAGTCCTCGACATTGACGACGCTTATTACGGTCAGTCCTTCTCCGGAATAGCGCAGGAACTCAAACCCGCCGTAATAGCGGAAACCGGTGGTCGAAAGCGATGTTACGGCAGCTCCGCCAGTCGAAACAGGCTCTATGCCGAGGTTGGAGCTTGTCCCGCAGTCGTATTCAAACAGTATCCTGTCCTGCCCCGCGGCGGCAACGACCACGCAGCGACTGCTGGCGCTGTATGCCTCTCCGGATACCCCGCGCGACGACAGAGCCTCCTCTGCCTCCGTCTTGCTCTGATAGCTGCCGAGAAGGACATAAAAGCTGCCGCTGTAATACGCCGGGAAACCGTCGGAATACTGCGACGCCGCGTTCTGCGCCTCGCTGAAGCTGGCATACGTCCCGCTGAGCCTGATGTGATAGCATCCGATAGTGCTGCTTCCTATGGTCACGTTGGTGTCTCTGAGCATGGTTATGCTCTTTTCCACAGTGCTTCCAAGTTCATGGAAGGTGCGTGAGCTGTCGTAATAACCGAATCTGAATCCGCTGCCGGCATAGTTTGTGAGCGTCGCATAATCGACAGAGGTGTTATATGACGCCGTTTTATACTGAAGTCCGATCTTCACCGTACTGTTTTTGATGGAGATCGTGCCTCCGAGCGGAGCCTCCGTCACGGTCACATCGCTGGGATCGAATCCCTGTTGTCCGTCGGTTATCTGCTGCAGGCCCGTGCCCGTCATGGCATAGACGGAATCGGTCCCCAGTTTTTCAACGCTTCCGTTTCCTCCGATCGCGTATGTTTCCGACAAAGACTGTGAAAGGGTATTGGCCGCTCCGTTAACGAAAATGCTCCCGTTGGCAACACCTATACCGGCCAGCAGGCACGCTGTAAGCGCGGCTGCCAGCAAAATCGAAATAAATCTGTTTAAAGAGTTAAATTTCATCGCCTTTTTTACCCTTCTTCCAGTTGTTTAGTGTATTGACGGTCTAAAAATGCCGTGATATGATTTATCTTAAAATGAAAAATGATTTGTCAATAACAGCGTCGCAACGACATTGCTATTAATTATATTACATATGCGGTATGTTTTTCAAGGTCTATTTGCCGGACTGGAAAAGCTTCACAACCCGCATTCGACTGAAAGGAATGATTTGCGTGAAAAACTACAAGGTCGGAGTTATCGGCGCAACCGGCATGGTCGGCCAGCGGTTCGTTTCTCTTATCGATAAGCACCCCTGGTTCGATCTTAGGGTCGTCGCCGCTTCCGGCAGAAGCGCCGGCCTGACTTATGAGGAAGCCGCCGGTAAGCGCTGGGCTCTGGATGTTCCGATGCCGGAGCTCGCAAAAAAGCTTATCGTTAAAAACGCTGCCGAGGATATTTCCGATATCGCTTCCGAGGTGGACTTTGTTTTTTGCGCCGTTGATATGAACAAGGCCGAGATACTGGCGCTCGAAGAGGCATATGCAAAGGCCGAGTGCCCCGTCATCTCCAACAACAGCGCCAACCGCTGGACCCCCGACGTTCCGATGATCATACCCGAGATAAACCCCGACCATATAAAGGTCATCGAGCATCAGCGCAGGCGTCTGGGCACAAAGCGCGGTTTTATCGCCGTCAAGTCCAACTGCTCCATTCAGAGCTATGTTCCCGCACTCGCGCCTCTGCGCAGCGAGTTCGGCATCAGCAAAATACTTGTCTGCACCTATCAGGCTATCTCCGGAGCGGGCAAGACCTTTGAGACCTGGCCCGAGATGATCGACAACGTCATCCCCTATATAGGCGGAGAAGAGGAAAAGTCGGAGCAGGAGCCCCTGAAGGTCTGGGGCCGCATCGAAAACGGCGAGATCGTCAAGGCGGAAGCTCCATCCATCACGGCGCAGTGCCTCCGCGTTCCCGTCTCCAACGGCCACATGGCCGCCGTCTTTGTCAGCTTTGACAGAAAGCCCGCTAGAGAAGAAATTCTCGACCGCTGGGCAAGCTTCTCCGGGCGTCCTCAGGAGCTCGAACTCCCCTCTGCGCCCAAACAGTTCCTCAACTATTTCGACGAGGACAACCGGCCCCAGACAAAGCTCGACCGTATGCTTGAGGGCGGCATGGCTATCTCTGTCGGCCGTCTGCGCGAGGATACTCAGTATGATTACAAATTTGTTTGCCTTTCCCATAACACGCTGCGCGGCGCGGCAGGCGGCGGAGTCGAACTCGCCGAACTGCTCTGTGCAGAAGGCTATATGGACTAAATAAGGAGGATCAATCATGAAGACACCAATTTTTAAAGGTTCCTGCACCGCTATCGTGACCCCTTACACCAAAGACGGGATCGATTACGAAAAGATGGCGGAGCTCATAGACTTCCAGTATGCGGGCGGCACCGCCGCCATCGTCGTCTGCGGAACTACCGGCGAAAATGCCACGCAGCCCGTCGAGGAGCACGAAAAGCTCGTTGACTTCTGCATAAAGCACAACAACGGCCGCATGAAGATGATAGCCGGCGTCGGCTCCAACGACTCCAACACCGCCCTCCGCCTTGCCACAAGCGCAAAGGCCTCCGGAGCGGACGGCATACTCATGGTCACTCCCTATTACAACAAGACTACCCAGCGCGGCCTCGTCGAGCATTTCACCTATGTTGCCGACCGCGTAGACGTTCCGATGGTCCTTTACAACGTCCCCAGCCGCACGGGTATCGGCATTGCCGCCTCCACCTACAAGATCCTTTCCGAGCACCCCAACATCAACGGTATCAAGGAAGCCAGCGGCGATTTCAGCCTCTTCGCACAGACCCGCGCCCTCTGCGGCGACGATCTCTTCATCTGGAGCGGCAATGACGACAACACCGTCCCCATGATGGCCATGGGCGCCCTCGGCGTTATTTCGGTCGCCTCCAACATCGTTCCGAAGGCCGTTGCCGAGCTCTGTGACCTCTGCCTCAAGGGCGATTTCAAGGCAGCGACCGAGTATTACTTCAAGTACGCCGACCTTTATGCAAAGCTCTTTATCGAGACCAACCCCATACCCGTAAAGACCGCAATGAACCTCATGGGCATGAACGTCGGCCAGTTCCGTCTGCCCCTGGTCGATATGGCTCCCGAAAACCTCAAGAAGCTCAAGGCTTCTCTCCGCGGTCTCGATCTCATCAAATAAGACTGAGAGGTTACTGTTATGCCAAAGATAATCATTTCCGGATGCAACGGAAAAATGGGTCAGGTCGTTACGCGCATGTGCGCAGAGCGCGGATTCGAGATAGCCGCCGGCTTCGACATCTCCGCCGTTAAGAAAAACGATTATCCCGTCTACGCAGACCCTATGGAGTTCTCCGGAAGCGCCGATGTTGTTATAGACTTTTCCAATCCCGCCGCGATAAACGGTCTGCTGTCCTACTGCAAGGCGAAAAAGATGCCTATCATCATCTGCACAACGGGATACAGCGCAGAGCAGCTTGAGATGATAAAGCAGGCTTCCTTCGAGATACCTGTTTTCAAGTCCGGCAACATGTCTGTCGGTATCAATCTTTTGACCTCGCTCGTCAAAAAGGCCGCTGCCGTTCTCGGCGATTCTTTCGATGTCGAGATCGTCGAGCGTCACCACCGGACTAAGCTTGACGCTCCCAGCGGAACGGCTATCATGCTCGCGGACGCCGCCGCCTCCGCCCTGCCGCACGAGAGCGAATATGTCTATGAACGTCAGAGCGTCCGCAGGCTCCGCGGCCATAAGGAGATCGGCATTTCCTCCGTCCGCGGAGGCACCATAGTCGGTGAGCACGAGGTCATATTCGCCGGCACGGATGAGGTCATCGAATTCAAGCACACCGCCTATTCCCGCGAGGTGTTTGCCAACGGCGCAGTCACCGCCGCGGCCTTTATGGCCGGTATTACC
>CAKSXP010000099.1 GCA_934515035.1 uncultured Oscillospiraceae bacterium | reverse complement strand
GAATAACTGTAAACATCAACTTCCGGGAAGGGGGATAATACCCCCTTCCCGAAGCTGATTTATAAGAAATGAAACAAGGAGAGAAATTATGACCAAAACTGTAAGCGATGTCTGGAAGATCGAAGAATCCGTCGAGCTGACCCACCTCATCATAGAAGAGGGCGGCAGCATCGAAGCGCCGGAAGGCAAGGGCGTTATTCTGATGGTCAACGGACGCAACGAGGCCGCCGTGCCCGGCACCTATGCCGGCGACGTAAAGGTCCTCGTTCAGGATTACTACGTTATGCCGCCCTCCGGACTGCACAGACTCTTCGGCGGACCGGACACGATGTTCCGCTGCGCCGCAGTCATCGACAACAACCACCTCTGCGAGAAGCGCTCCTTCCTCGGCATGGCAAACGGCGGCGAGATCACGGACACCTATGCCCGTGACGTCGAGTTCTATTCCTGCGAGGAGGACGTCAACGGCATCCTCATCGACGGCGACAGCAAGTATGAGATCCGCAACTGCCGCTTCGAGTTCGAAGGCTCCGGAAGCGACGACTTCATCGGCGTCGGCGCCGGCGTTACCGCCATCGGCAACAGCCGCGTCACGATACAGGACTGCGACTTCCAGTTCGCCGGAGTTACCCGCTGCTGCTTCCACGCCGGCGGAGACACTGTTCTCACCATCAACAACAGCCGCATAATCAACAACAGCCCGAAAGCTCCGGACCACCCCAAGCTCAGCGGTTCCCCCAACTGGCTCATGGGCATTTACGGCACCAACCGTTCCAACCAGGTATGCGAGAACGCGACCGTGTATATCAACGACTCCTACATGAAGTCCAACGGCTGGGGCGTTATCTCCGTTGACGGCTCCATCCACAACCGCGCATATCTGCGCAACACGACGCTGGATCTGACCGGGCCCCGCGCACGCGGCTACGGCGTTTTCTGCATCGGCGACTGCTTCTTCGCGTTCGACGGCTGCGAGCTCAACGTCAACGGCTTTGCTCTGCTGCTCGACTCCGAGCCGGAAAAGCGCGGAATGGATCATTCCGACAGCGGTGCTTCGTTCTCCAACTGCACCATCAACGGCAACATGTTTGCTGCAATGGCATTCCGTGACCGCTACGGCACCGTGACCTTCGACCGCGGCACCGTCATCAATACCGGAAGCTCCACCATCTGCGTCAAGGGCTCCACCAGCACCTTCAACTTTGACAACTGCGAGATAGCCTCCGGCAACGGCGTCATCATGCAGCTCATGGATAACGACGATCCCGGCATGGGCGGCGGCGATTTCTACAAGATCCCCTACGACGAGACCGACGTCTATGTCGACCGCGATCTGTGGAATCCCGATCCCACGCTGGACATCTTTGTCAACCTGTCCAACATGGACGTCTGCGGCGATTTCCTCAACTCCACGACGGAGCTCAAGGCCAACGACCGCAACGGCCCGATGGAGATCCCCGCGGGAATCGACCCCGAGGATTGGGAAGACATGGGCGAAGGCCTTCAGGGCGCTCACAACCTCGTGATCGACATGAAGAACGTCTGCGCCGAGAGCGTTATCTCCTCCGCAAAGCAGTGGTACCCCGAGGAGGGCACCGACGTTATCAACGCCGAGAAGTATTACCTCATCAGCTGCGTTGAGCAGGAGGCCGCACCGACCGTCAACAACGGCGTCATCATCACGATGGACGGCGAGAGTGTCTGGACCGTTGCGGACACCAGCTACATAACCCGCCTCACCCTTGCCGAGGGCGCTGTCGTCACCGCTCCCGAGGGCAAGACCCTTCGTATGCTCATCGACGGTGTTGAAACTCCGATCACCGCCGGCGACTTCCAGGGCCGCATAGTGCTCGAGGTCAAATAAGCATCCGTTCGTAAAACAGGCATAAATAACCGCGCACTGCCCCACTGTGGAAAAAACACAGTGGGGCAGCTTTTGTGTGAATTGATTTATTAAACGAATTATTTATTGTCAATATTGACAAACCGGAAATGCGTATAGTATAATTTTAATTAATGGCATATATGCTTTTTCATTTATCAGTATTCAACACCGCCGGTACCTTCCCAACCGCGTTTCGCGGCAACCGCCTGATGTGCTGAACCGCCTTAGCTCAAAGGCCGTCAACTTTTGGCTCCGATCTATACATTCTTCCTTTCACACTTCGCAACAATGTCGCCACATTCGGTTTTGCTACGGCCGGGTATGGCGGCATTGTGCTTTATCCGGCTCGTGCCGGTGCGGGACGAAAAGAGAAGCGGCTCCGGAAAACCAGAGCCGCTTCTGTCTGTAAGGAAAGTCACGCAGAGCTCATTTATGAATACCCTGGAAAAACAGGGCGACGGTGCCGGGGCCGACATGGGACCCGGTCACAGGCTCATAGCACACGGACAGACACTCGCCGGTAAAGCCGCGGTCACGCAGCTTGCCGAGGAGCGATTCCATGCCGCTTTCGTTGTCCGCGTGGGCGATGCCGATGGGGGCGGCCTTGTCGGCGACCAGCTTGTCGAACTTTTCCGCCAGTGCGTCAAGGGCGCGCTTCATGCCGCGTGCTTTTCCGCAGAGGACGATGCGTCCGATCTCGTCTCCGCGCAGCAGGGGATTGATGTGCAGCACGGTCCCGACGAAGGCCGCCGCCCCCGTTATCCTGCCGCCGCGTTTGAGATATTCAAGATCGTCTACGGTGAAAAACTGGCACATCGTCTCGCGGCGCTTCATGAGCTGGCTCTCGATCTCGTCGAAGCTGTCTCCGGCCTCTATCATCTGTGCGGCCTCTATGACCTGAAGCCCCTCTCCGAGAGAGGCGGCCAGAGAGTCGACAGCGCATATCCTGCGCTCCGGATAGCTCTCTTTCAAGTCGGCCGCGGCGATGGCGGCGGCGTTTGCAGTTCCGCTGATGCCGCCCGACATGCCGACGTATAAGACGTCGTCGCCGTTCTGAAGAGCGTCCTCGAACGGAAGAAGGAACGACACGATGTTTATCATGGAGGTCTTTACGTCCGCGCCGCTGCGCATGGCGTCATAAAAGGCCTTGCCGTCAAATTCCGTCTCCGCGCTGTTTTCCGCCTCAACTCCGTTGACGGTGTAGGAAAAGGGGAGGACGGTTATATTGTATCGCTGCACGAGGTGCAGCGGTAGGTTTGCTGAAGTGTCGGTGAAAAGTTTTATCATGATCCTGCCTTAACCTTATTTTTTATCGGGGGTCCTTTCGTCTCCGTGGAAGAAAACGGCCACGGTCCCGGGTCCGCAGTGGGAAGCGATTATTGTTCCGATGTCGCAGATGCGCACATCGCCGCTGATATTCGGAAAACGCTCCTGCACGGCCCTCTTTGTGTCCTCTGCATCCTTCAGACAGTTCGAGTGGCAGATGAAGCATTTTCCCGAATAGCCGGCGCCGCCCTGTGCATGGGCCTCCATCGTGTCGAGCGTGCGCTTGATCGCGTTTTTCTTGCCGCGCACCTTGTCGTATGCGATTATCCTGCCGGCGTCGTCCAGCCGCATTATGGGGCAGATGTTCAGTATTGCTCCGATGGCTGCCGCCGCGCCGGACATTCTTCCGCTGCGGCGGTAATACTGAAGGTCCGTGGAGTAGAACTGGTGATGTATCTTCTGCCTGTTTGCGATGAGCCACGCTTTGGTTTCATCTATCGAGCAGCCGCGGTCGCGCATATCTGCCGCGTCGTCGACCAGCAGGCCATAGCCCGAGGAGCTGCACATGGAGTCTACGATGACGAGCCTGCGCTCCGGATATTTCTCGCGCACTATCTCCGCGGCGATTTTTGCGTTCTGGATGGAGCTGGTCATGCCGGAGCCGAACACGACGTGCAGAAGGTCGCCCTTCCGCAGCTGCTCTTCGAAGAAATCCTCATATGCAAACTCGTTAAGCTGGGACGTCTGCGGTATGCTGCCGCTCTCCAGAAAACCGTAAAAGCGCGCCAGCGCCTGCGGATCGCGCAGCATGTCGTTCTCATATTCAACGCCGTTGACCGTATATGAGTAAAAAAGAACCGGGATCTGCCTGTCTAGCATATAGCTGTACGGAAGATCGACCGTTGACTCACAGGATAGTATGAAGCTGCGTTCCAAAATGGCTGCCTCCCTCGTCAAGATCGTTTTAACACAAAGCTATCACAGCAGGACAGACAGTTCAACCTACTCTGTGTGGAACCGGGTCTACTTCATGGATCTCCGGAGTCTACCGCCGCAAAATAAAAAAGTAGAGCCCCGGATCGGGGCTCTACCGGCAGTAGAGTTGGGTTATTTGCGGCCTTTTTTGAGCCTGAAGCACAGATATACGATAAATTCTGCGGGGATCGCGAGGAGAAATATCTGCCACCAGTTGTAGCGGAAGAAGGAAAGGTATATGCAGATAAAAATGCTCAGGATGAGAGCGCCGATGATAAGGTAGTTGTGGCGTCCCTTTTCCCATATGGAGTTGAGCACGAGCAGTGTTATGATGGATACGGGAACCGCCAGCAGAAGTATGAGCCACAGCACATGGCCCAACAGCCAGAAGATGATGAACAGCAGCAGAGCCAGCGTCCATATTCCCGCTATCGCTATCTGGGTTATCGTCCGGTAAGAGATATTCTTTCTCGGACGGTGATATTCCTCGTGCGGGTTTATGAGGTAATCGACGGTAACGCCGAAAATGTCCGCGAGGCTCTTGAGTATCGTGACGTCCGGAATGGATTCCGCGCGTTCCCACTTTGAGACGGACTTGTCGGAATAGTTGAGCTTCTCCGCCAGCTCAAGCTGCGTCATTCCGGCTTTTGTCCGCAGCTCGATGATATTGCTTGCGACAACGGCTTTTATATTGTCCATGTTTTCATTCCTCCCTTACAGAGAATCCTGTTGTTCTTCCGCGTGCGAGAGCAGGCGGCGTTTTTTCCACGCTCCGGAGAAAAAGTAGATGCTTGCGAATATGACCGTTACATATGCCGCGCACGAGGAGCCCAGCCAGTATCCGGTCAGCCCGAACAGCTTTCCGAACAGCAGCGACAGGCCGATGCGCGCGACAACGCCGTCAAGCATTGCAACGGCGAAGTTGAAAGCGACGGCGCCCACCCCGTACATGAGCGCGAGCGGAGGGTTCATCAGAGCGTCGGCGATATAGCCGACGACCGCGATACGCAGATAGACCGGAGCCATGGCAAGGACCTCGGGCTCGTTATTGAAAATGCCGAATATGGCTCGGGGAGCGAGCAGGCACACGCCGGAGAAGATCATGGCGGCGGCAAGTGCAAAGCCCCAGCCGATGAAAACGGTTTTTTTGCAGCGACGTATATTGCCGGAGGCTATGTTCTGGCCGATGATGCTCGTGGAGGCGACCTGGATCGAGCTGCTGATTATGGTCGTCACACTGAAGAGCTTATATCCGATGCCGCCGGTCGCGGAGGCGACAACGCCATAGGCGTTGACGCGGGAGTTGCAGTAGAGCACCGAAAAGTTGATGGCAATGTATTGCAGAGCCATCGGCAGGCCGAGCTTTGCATAGAGTGCGGCCATCTCGCCGTCGATGCGGAAGCTGCGGAGCCTGAAGTCGAAGTGGAAGCCCTCGCGGCGGCGGTAGAGGTAAGCTATCGCAAAGAGGAAGGAGCACGCCTGGCTTATCACGGTGGCAAGGGCGGCGCCCGCCGTGCCCATGCCGAACCCTCCGACGAACACAAAGTCGAGAACAAGATTGACCAGAGACGCGATCAGTATAAAGATCAGCGGGCGTTTTGAATCTCCCATGCCGCGCAGTATGCTGCATACGGCGTTGTAGCCATAGGTGAAGATGAGTCCGGCGACGCTTATCGCCAGATAGCTCCGCGCGCCGGTATAGGCCTCCGGCGGGGTGTTCATCATGTCCAGAGAGGCGTCAAGGGCGAAAAAGCCGAGAAGCGTTGCAGCAGCCGCGGCGATGAACAGCACCGAGAAGATGGTGCCGATGCATTTTTTCAGTCTGTCGAGATTGCCGGAACCGACGATCTGTGCAACAAGGACCTGACCGCCGTTTGAAGCGCCGACCGAAAGGCAGTTGAGCAGATATATGATCTGACCGCCGATCGAGACCGCGGACAGGCCGCCCGAACCGACAAAATGGCCGACGACGGCCATGTCGACAATGTTGTATGCGACCTGGAGTATGTTTGCTCCGATAAAGGGGAGCGCAAAGGTGATGAGCTGCCGCGCGAGCGGTCCCTGTGTGAGATCGTTTATCAGCGCCCCGGACGAGTTTTTCTGCATGGGTCCCTCCGGATAAGAAGTTTTTAACCAATTAATTATAAATGAAGAGAACATGAAAAGTCAATCGGAAAAGCGGCGTCCCCGCAATGCTTCCGCCGCACCGGAGGCTGACGTTGATGCGCGGCGTTTTGCATGCTATAATTTTTACAAAGAAGAAGCTGACAAATCGGAAGTTTACAAAGGAGGATAGTTTTGTGAAAGAGAGAAGAGCATTAAGGCTGGGCAGCCTTGTAATGCTGATTGTGGCAGTAGTCTTTGTTTTATGTGCCCTGTCCAATCCCGGATTTGGAAGAGTCTTGTATATCGGCAGCATCAGAATAGGAGCAGACGTTAAACGAATATTCTATGCTGCGTATGTTGTTGTCATGGTTGTGTTGTTTTGTATTTCCTTCTTTGTGAAGGGTAAGAAGTAAGCATATTCCGGTTTGCACACCTGAGTATTGAACCGGATAATTTGCATTCAGTCCACTGAATGTGCCGATGAAAAGGGAAGCGG
>CAKSXP010000098.1 GCA_934515035.1 uncultured Oscillospiraceae bacterium | reverse complement strand
CGATTCCGGGCTCGTCGGGAACTCCGACGATGGCGATCCGTGCAACATTGGTATCCTTTGCAATGCCGCTGATTTTCATTTCCTCCATGTTTCTGACGACCTCCTTAACTTTAGTACCGGGCGCTCTGACAAAGCTGGAGAGCACCTCAAGATTTACATTGTATCGTTTTGCCATTTCAACGCTGCGGTTATGCAGCACCTGCGCGCCGAGGGAAGCGAGCTCGAGCATCTCGTCGTAGGTTATGGCCTCGAGCTTTTTGGCCTCCGGCACCTTGCGCGGGTCGGCGGTATAGACGCCCTCGACGTCCGTATATATCTCGCACTTGTCCGCGTGCAGAGCGGCCGCTATCGCAACGGCGGTCGTGTCCGAGCCGCCGCGGCCGAGCGTGGTTATGTCGTTGCTGCGCGTGATGCCCTGGAAGCCCGCGCAGATAACGATGCGGCGGCTGTCCAGCTCGTTCTTCAGGCGCTCGACGTCCACCCTTATGATGTGCGCGCTGCCGTATTCCGCGTCCGTGCGCATGCCGAACTGCCATCCCGTCAGCGAGATGACGGGAAGCCCCATGCGCTCGAGAGCCATCGCCATCAGGGCGATCGAGATCTGCTCGCCGGTAGAGAGCAGAACGTCCATCTCGCGCTTTGAGGGGTTGGGGTTTATCTCCTTTGCCTTCTCGATCAGATCATCCGTCGTGTCGCCCTGGGCGGAGAGGACAACGACGATGTCGTGCCCCGCGGCATAGTCGTCCGCGATGATCCCGGCTACTCTGTTTATTCTCTCGGCGTCGGCAACGCTGCTGCCGCCGAACTTCTTTACTAAGAGCATAACATTGAATCCCTTCTGAATAAAATTCGTGCGTCTGTGCCTGTTACAGCTTATTCCGCCAGGGCCTGGCCTGTCAGTCAAGTATGCGGAACATGGAGCGGATCTCAAGATTGCGGGTCATGACCTTTATTGCGTGCGCATACATGCGCGAGGTCGCAAATGCGTATTCGTCCGTCGGCGAGCCGTCGTAGGTGACGAAGCGGATGTTGCCGAAGGCCCTGCCGATCTCCGACAGGGGAGAGCTTGTCCGTATGAACCACCGGCTGACAAGGTCGTCCGAATCGGTGAAGCCGCCGGGCTCCATCTCGTCCCAGCCGAGATATTTCCTCGCCTTTATGTGCTTTGCCGCGTCGATGATGTCCGCGATGACGGCGCTGGCCGTCGGCAGCTTGCCCGCGCCCGGGCCATAGAACATCGCCTCGCCGAGCGCGTTGCCGCGGACGACGATGCCGTTCATAACGCCGTGGACGTTCGAGAGGATGCTGCTGTCCGATATGAAATGCGGCGCGACATATGCCGTTACGGTGCTCGGGCCGGTGCGCAGCGCGCGGCCGAGCAGCTTTATTTTGCAGCCGATCTGGTTTGCGTAAAGTATGTCCTCGCGCGAAACGCCGGTTATGCCGGCGGCGCGTACCTCCGAAGGGTCGATGTGGCGGCCGAAGCAGAGGTCGCCGAGGATGCATATCTTGCGGCAGGCGTCCAGCCCCTCCACGTCGGCGGTGGGGTCCGCCTCCGCATAGCCGAGACGCTGCGCCTCGCGCAGAGCTTCTTCAAAGCTCTGCGAGCATTGTTCCATCTGGGTCAGAATATAATTTGTCGTGCCGTTGAGCACGCCGTATACCTCGTCGAGCTCGTTTGCGGCCAGACACTGGGTTATCGGGCGGATGATCGGTATCCCGCCGCCGACGCTGGCCTCGAAAAGATAGTTGAGGTTGTTTTCCCTTGCAATGTTCAGAAGCTCGCAGCCGTGGGCAGCAACAAGCTCCTTGTTCGCCGTAACGACGCTCTTTCCCGCTAGGAGAAGGCGTTTTGTATAGTCATAAGCCTCGCCGACACCGCCGATGCACTCGGCAACGATGCGTATCTCGGGGTCGTTGAGGATGGTCTCAAAGTCGTGGATGATGAGGCTGCCGAATTTACTGCCCGGCCTTGGCCTGCGGCAGAGTATGTATTTCAGGACGATCTCGTCCGCAGCGTTGTGGGCGATGCTGTCGTGGTTTTCGGCCATGACCTCCGCAACGCCGCTGCCGACGGTCCCGAAGCCGAGCAGAGCTGTTTTTATCATGCATGTTCCTCCGTTAGCCGCCGAGAAGTTCCAGCCTGACGACGCCGTTACAGTTCTGTATTTCGGCCATGAGCTGTTCGACGGAAATGCGCATATCGGTCGTTTCAGCGGATATGGTGACTATTGCGGTGCTGTTTGCGGGCATACTCTGATTGATGGTGAGGATGTTCGCGCCGGAATCCGCGAACACGCTCAGCACGCCGGAAAGAAGCCCCTTGACATTGCGCAGGACCATCGAGAACGTCAGTATCCGGCCGTTTTTCATGTCCCTGAACGGCCAGATCGAGTCCTTGTATTTATAGAAGGCGCTCCGGCTGATGCCGACGGCGGCAACGGCCTCGGCGACGGTCGAAGCCTCGCCCGCCTCAAGAAGGGCCTTGGCCTCCGTGACCTTGATAAAGATATCCGGCAGCATGGAGGATTCGACCAGGTAATATTTATTGGTGTTATCCGTTATCATAATGCTTCGTCCCTCCACGAAAGTCATTTGTTCACTGTTCATGGATGCAATATATCATAGTAAGAGGGTAAAAACAATTGCTGTTTTTTATAAATCGGAGGGGAGATATGACGTTTTGTCCATAAAACCGCCCAAATTTCTTGCAAATCTTCTGCTGTGGGCGCTGTGCGGAGGGATATTTCTTGTCTGCGCGCGCTATCTTCTGCCGTGGATGCTTCCTTTTCTGATAGCGCTGGGGCTGGCCGCGCTGCTCGAGCCGGCCGTGCGGCTGCTGACGGACCGTGCGCGGCTCCCGCGTGCGGCGGCCGCTGGGGCCTGCACGCTTCTGCTTCTGGCGGCGTTGGTCACGCTGACCGTGTGGGGCGCCGCGGAAGCGGCCGGGGAGCTTGTGGAGCTGACGGGCCGTCTGCCGGAGCTTCTGGGCTCCGTTCTTGACGGGCTGGAATCGCTCGAGTCGCGCGTCATGCGCTATATCGGTTCGGCGCCCGTACCGGTGCGGGAGTATCTGGGTGAGGCGCTGGACTCGCTCGAGGGCCAGCTGGCCGCGATACCGGCGGCGCTCTCCGGCAAGCTGCCGGGGCTCATCTCCGCCGCGGTCGAAAAGACGCCGCTGGTGCTGCTTTTTGCCGTCACCGCGGGACTGGGAACATATTTTGTGTCGGCCTCGTATCCTGCCGTCAAGAGCTTCGCGCTCAGACAGATACCGGAGAAGTTCCGGGACAGCGTCCGCGCTGTGCGCGGGGATCTGAGCAGCACGCTGGGGCGCTGGCTGCGCGCGCAGGGGCTCTTGATGGCGGTGACCTTCGCCGTGCTGAGTCTTGGCTTTCTGCTGCTCCGCATCGGCTATCCGCTGCTAGTGGCGGCGGTCACGGCGGTCATCGACGCGCTGCCGATACTCGGCACGGGCACGGTGCTGATCCCCTGGGCGCTCTATTGCTTCCTGACGGGGAGCTATGCCCGCGGCGCGGGGCTTGCCCTGTGCTATGCCGCGGCGACGGTCCTGCGCAGCACGCTCCAGGCGAAGCTGATCGGCGACCAGCTCGGGCTGCACCCGATAGTTTCGCTGTTTTCGATCTATCTCGGGTTCCGCGTCTGCGGCGTTTTCGGGATGCTGCTGTTCCCGCTGGCGGCGGTGATGCTCTGCCGGATGAACGAGCGGGGCATCGTCAGGCTGTGGAAGTGAACGGCGCTCAGCCGTTCAGCCTTTCGCGCTCACGCTTTGTCAGAAGGTCGCTCTTTATGAACCGGTGCGAGAGCGCGTATGCTCCCCAGGCGCAGAGCGTGCCGGTGACGGCCCCGGCGAGGATATCCGTCGGGTAGTGTATGCCGACATAGATGCGCGAGAGCGCGATCAGCGCGGCGGGGACATAGGCCCAGGCTCCGCCCTTTCCGCGAAAGGCGCGGGCCAGCGCGAATGCCGCCGCGAAGGAAGAACAGGCGTGCCCGGAGGGGAAGCTGTAGCTTGCAAGCGGCTTTACGAGCAGCTCGATCTCCGGAAAGGTCAGGAACGGGCGCGGGCGCGCGACGATGTTTTTGAGAACAAGGTTGTTGACCGCTGCGGCAGCGGCGAGGCACAGAGCCACGTCGAGGCCGCGGCGTCTTGTTTTCGGGATGATGAGAAGGACGAGCGCGGCGATTATCCAGATCACGCCGCCGTCGCCGAGAAGGCTTGCCAGCTTCATGACGGGCGTCAGAAAGCCGCAGCGTATATGCTCCTGAATAAACAGAAGGATGCCGCCGTCGAGGGCGGTGAGTGCGTCCGTCATGGCTTGAGCTCCACTATTTCGTTTTCCTCATACACCAGCTCGCGCTTTTCAAAGATGCGCTTTCCCGCGGGGATGAAGCCGCGGACGTTTGTCAGCGGATAGACCCAGCTGTGGTGCCCGATGTGGGTGCCCGGCTGGGAGACGCTGTTTGCGCCGAGACGCGCGCTGTCGCCGAGGACGACGCCGAAGAAGCTGTCGCCGAGGTCGTGCCTTTCGCCGTCGTATTTGAGGGTAACGTTCTGCTGGTCGAACTTGCGGTTGGCGGTTATGACGCCGGAACCGATGCGCGCGCTCGCGCCGAGCACGCAGTCGCCCGCAAATGACAGGGAGGCGACCTTTGACCCGCCGAACATGACCGTGTGCTTGATCTCGCTGCCGTGGCCGACAGAGCATCCGTCCGAGATGATCGTGTTCGGGCGGATGACGGCGCCGTGGCTGATCTCGCAGTTCCGGCCGATATAGACCGGGCCGATGATGCACACGTCGTCATATATCTTCGTGCCCTCGCCGATGTAGCAGCAGCCGTGGATCGCGGGCGCGCGGCCGAGGACTGTTCCGTGATTCTCGCAGACGCCCTTCTGCGTCAGCATTTCGTCGAGAAAGGTCTTTGCCTTTGCCAGGATCTCATATGTTTCGGTTATGCCGTCGAAAAACTCCGGAAACGGGAATTTTTCGAGGTGCTGAAAGTAATAATCGAGCTTTGTGGACATTTTATGCTTCCTCCTTCTGTGCGCAGGACCCGAGCGCCGAGTAAAAATCAACGATTTTCTGTTTGTCGGCGCAGACCTTTTCAATGCGCTCGATGTATTCCTGCGGATATTTCGGCGCGAACACGCGTTCGATGCGGCCCGTGCCGGTGCAGAGCTTGGTGGAGGCTCCGCCGCCCATGGAGATTATGCTGCAAAGCTCTTCCATGATGCAGATGTTATAGAGGTTTTCCGTCCCTTTTTTTGCCCAGCCGACATTCTCAAAGCCGCCGGACATATATTTCTGGCGGTAGAGGTAATAGGGGGCGTAGTCCGCCCCGCGCAGGCGGGACATGGCATAGTCGAGCATTTCGCCGACGTCCTGCGCCGAGGGGATGGCCGTTCCCTCGAGCATGATGCGCGAGCCCTTTTTGAGCGAGAGCGTGTGGACGGTTATGTTCTCCGGCGCGAGCGCCATTACGCGGTCCAGCGTTTTGCGGAAGCCCTCCGGTGTGTCCGCGGGCAGCCCGGCGATGAGGTCCATGTTGACCTCAAAAGCTCCCGCCTGCCGCACCAGGGCCAGCGCGTTTTCAACGTCCTGCGCCGTGTGCCTGCGGCCGATGACCTCGAGCACCTCGTCGGACATCGTCTGCGGGTTCACGCTCACGCGGGTGACGCCGTGGCGGCGCAGGACCTCGAGCTTTTCGGCGGTTATGGTGTCCGGCCGCCCGGCCTCGACCGTAAATTCGCGGCAGTGCGAGAGGTCGAAGGCGCTTTCCATGCGCGTTATCAGCCTGTCGAGCTGGGGCGCGGAAAGCGTTGTCGGAGTGCCGCCGCCGAAGTAGACGGAGACGACCCGGAGCCCCAGCCGCGTCACGGCCCCGGCGGTCGCGTCGACCTCGCGGCAGAGCGCGTCCAGAAACGGCTCGATGAGCTTCATGCTGCGCGCGACGGACTGGCTGACGAAGCTGCAATAGGCGCAGCGCGTCGGGCAGAAGGGGATGCCGACATAGAGACAGATGTCGCGGCGCTCGAGCATGTGCGCAGCGTCCAGCGAGGCATGAGCCGTGTCGAGGCAAAGCTCCGCGCGCTCGCGCGAGGCGCGGTAGCTTTCGCAGAAGCGCGTGAGCGCCGCCCTGTCCGACATCCCGGCCTCGATGAGGTTGCTCATGAGCTTGCCGGGTCGTATGCCCGTCAGCGCGCCCCACACCGGCTCCTTCACCAGCTCCTGCGTCGCCGCGCGGTAGAACGCGAGCTTGACGATGCGCTGGTGCTGCCGTTCGCGCTCGAGATCGTCCGCCAGCCTGTCGCGGCGGACGGAGCACTTTGCCGTGTATGTCTTTCCTCCGGCGGTAAGGCGGCAGACGGCGGTGTTGTATACGCTTCCCTCATGCAGCGAGATGACCGCGCGGTCGCCCCCCGGCGAATCGGAAAACTCCGGCTTTTCGTTCGGGAACAGCGTCAGCAGCATTTGCTCCGCGGCGTATTTATAATCGTTGTTGATGAGTATTATTTTCATTTTGTTTCTTCTTTTATATTTCTTCTTTACCGTATTCTTCTGTTTTTAGCTCTACCGAGCGTAGGGCTGCTTCGCAGGGGTGCTTTTCTTGCTCGTTTACTTCTATTTTTTCTTTTAGCTTTACCAGGCTGGGTTTGCTTCGCAGAGGCGCTTTTCTTGCTCCTGCAAGAAAAGTGCCCAAAAGAACAGGCCAAAAG
>CAKSXP010000097.1 GCA_934515035.1 uncultured Oscillospiraceae bacterium | reverse complement strand
GTGGTGACGGAAGTCCGGCAGTCCGAGGTGGGACGCCACAACATTCAGCTTGTGCCGCTTGAGCTCCGGCAGCAGGCACTGGCTTAGCGCCAGCGTGTCGATATACACCGGGTCAAACTCGATTCCCGCGCGGCGGCATACCGCGGTGACAAAACTGATATCGAAGTCCGCATTGTGCGCGACAAGCGGACGGTCGCCGCAGAACTCAAGGAACGCCCGGACCGCCTCCTCCTGTCCCGGAGCGTCAAAAACGTCGCGGTCCGTTATCCCGGTCAGCTTCTGCACCTCCGCGGGTATCGGCATTTCGGGATTCACAAAGGTCTGGAACCTATCCCCGGCCTTGCCGTCCCTGAAAACGACTCCGCCGATCTCGGTTATGCGGTCATTTTCCGCGGAAAGGCCCGTTGTTTCAAGGTCAAAGGCAACGAACTCGTCATGCAGCGAGCGGCTGCTGTGTCCGTGGACGGAGAGATTCGCGTCAATGTCGTTTACAAAATATCCCTCAAGGCCGTATATGATCTTGATACCGGCGCTTCCCGCAAGGCCCCACGCCTCCGGAAATGCCTGTGCAACGCCATGGTCGGTTATCGCAACGGCGCGGTGTCCCCAGCTTGCCGCGCGCTTTATCGCGGCCGCGGGGTCCGTCAGCGCGTCCATCGAGCTGTATTTTGTATGCAGATGCAGCTCCACGCGCTTTTCGCCCTCATAGGTGTCCTTGCGCTGTTCCTTTGTGCTCTGCATGATATTGCGCGGAGTCATTGCAATGTCGTCGTCATAGCGGTTATAGCTGACGTCACCCTGGACGGTTATGTACATTCCGGGCTTTATCATATCCACGATGGAGTTGTCATCCCCGTCCCGAAGATACTTTGAAACATGGATGGAGCCGGTATAGTCCGTCATGGAAAAGCTCAGGACCCAGGCCTTGCGCTTCTGTATCTCGCGGCTGTCTACCTCGAAAACCTCGCCGCGCACGATCGCGGCGCCGGTCTCGGCGTTCAGTCCGCTCATCGGAACAGGCTCTCCCTTTATGCTGCGCCCGTAGAGCACCTTCCCCGTTTTTTTCTTTTCCGTTTTTCCTCCCTGCGGGGCGGCGGGCGCAGGCGCCTCCGTTGAGATGCGCGCTGCGCGCAGTCCGAAAAATGCGGCAATGCGCCCCTCAAGCGCAGAAAGCTCCGCCGGTGCGGGAACGCGCGCGAAATCCGCGTCGATGGACATTTCCATCCGCTCGCGCGAGACCGTCACCGACCGCACCCATGCGCGGGAAAGCCCGCCGCACATGTCCCCAAGGTCGGCGCAGCAGGCAAACATATCAAGAAATGCTGTTCTTTCCTGTGGCATCTATCTTTCTCCCAGTGTCAATTATCGCGTTCTATAAGCCCGATCAGTTCATCCGTGAGCCTGTCCTCGGGGTATTTCCCGACAACCTCTCCTTTTTTGAAAATAACGCCCTCTCCGGCGCCTCCGGCAAGTCCGTAATCGGCGTGCCGCGCCTCTCCCGGGCCGTTTACAACGCAGCCCATGACGGCGACGGTTATGTTCCTGCCGCAGCCGGCAAGCTTTTCCTCGACCTCATGCGCCAGGCGGACAAGATCGATCTTTGTCCTGCCGCAGGTTGGACAAGATATTATGTTAACTCCATCTTTTCTCAGGCCGACCGCTTTGAGTATTGCCGTTCCCGCCTTGACCTCCTGTTCCGGATCGGCCGTGAGCGATACGCGGATAGTGTCGCCTATGCCGTCGAGCAGCAGCGCGCCTATCCCGGCGGCCGATTTGACAAGTCCCATATACTCCGTGCCCGTTTCCGTAATACCGAGATGCAGCGGGTGTTTTGTCTGCTGTGCCAGCATTTTATAGGCCTTTACCGTGAGCGCGACATCGGAGGCCTTGAGCGACACGCATATATCGTCAAAGTCCATGCTCTCGAGCAGCCGGACCTTGTTCATCGCGCTTATGCACATTGCCTCGGCCGTCAGCCCGTATTTTTCAAGCAGGGGCTTTTCAAGACTGCCTCCGTTGACTCCGACGCGGATAGGGATGTTATGTAAACTGCACGCCCTTACGACGGCGCGCACGTTTTCCTCCGTGCCTATATTGCCCGGATTTATGCGCACGGCATCCGCGCCGCGCGCGACGGCTTCGAGCGCGAGCCTGTGGTCAAAATGGATATCCGCGACGACCGGTACCGGCGAGCGCTCTTTTATCGCGGAGATCGCCCTTGCCGCCTCCTGCGTGGGCACTGCGACACGGACTATTTCGCAGCCCGCGGCGGCCAGTCTGCGGATCTGTTCCAGCGTTGCCTGCGCGTCCTCCGTCGGAGTCGTGCACATCGACTGCACCGAAACGGGCGCGCCGCCGCCAACGGCGACAGCGCCCACTTTTATCTGTTTTGTATATTCTGCCATAATTATTATCCTAACTGATGATTTTCCATATGTCGTTGAACATGACGAACACCGTAAGCGCCAGAAGCAGTGTCAGCCCGGCGGCGTTTATATATCCCTCATACTTGGGGTCGAGCTTCCGGCGCGACAGCTTCTCGATGATCCAGGTCAGAAGCAGGAAGAGCACTCTGCCTCCGTCCAGCGCCGGTATCGGGAGCAGGTTCATGACCGCGAGATTTATCGCGATGAGCGCGGTCATATAAGCGATGTTCATCATCGCGTCGTAGAAGGTCGGCGAGCTTTTCCCAACGTCGTTCATAACACTCACAATGCCGACTACGCCGTTCATATCCTTTATTCCGAGGGCTCCGGTGAACAGATCGACAAGGCTGAGCCGCACAAGGCGGACAAAGTCCAGAGCGCAGTACCATGAATATTTGAGCCGCGCCAGCGCGCCCGTCTCCTTGACGCCGAAGTACAGCCCGTATTTGAGTTCGGTGCCGCCGTCCTCCGTCGGATATTCGACAAGCGTCATCGGATAATCATCAAGAACGACCTTTTTCCCGTCCCTGATGAGAACGATGTCCGCGGTGTCCTTGCCTCCGCGCTGAAGATAGGTCGAAACATCGGAGGAAAAATAGATCCTCTCTCCGTTAATTTTGTAAAACTCGTCGCCTTCCATAAGGCCGTATTCGCCCACATAGGGGCAGCCGTCCATGAATCCGGTTATCGTCGGCGTCATAAAGCCCTCCTGCTGTGAAAACACGAGCAGTATCAGCAGAAAACCGGTCAGGAAGTTCATCGCCGCGCCCGCCACGAGTATCAGCAGGCGCTTCCACACAGCCTGATTTCCGAAAGCGCGCGGATCCTCGGAGTCCGCGTCCTCTCCCTCCATGGCGCAGTATCCGCCAAGCGGCAGAATGCGCAGGGAATAGAGAGTTTCCTTCCCCTGCTTTTTGAAAATTGCGGGCCCCATGCCGATCGCATACTCAATGACCTTGACCCCGCAGGCCTTCGCCATCAGAAAATGCCCCAGCTCGTGAGTTGCAACGAGTATTCCGAAAATGATTATCGCAATAATGATATACATAGAAAATTCCTCAGGGATCTATTGCCTTTCTTGCCTCAGCGTCGGCCAGACGTATATCCTCGAGCGTCGGCCCGTCTATAATGTCTATGCGGGAGAGCGCCCTTTCAACACAGTCGCTTATCTCATTATATCCGATTTTTCCGTCCAGAAACCGCCAGACGGCAGCCTCGTTCGCGGCGGAGAGTATGCACGGGGCGGTGCCGCCGCGTCTGGCGCACTCCAGCGCAAGGCGCAGACAGGGCAGCTCCCTGTAATCCGGGTCGAAGAAGGTCAGCTTTCCCAGCCGCGCAAAATCCAGGCTTTCGGTTATCATCTCTCCGCGCTCCGGGTATGTCAGCGCATACTGTATCGGCAGACGCATATCGTGGGAGCCGAGCTGTGCGATAACGGAGCCGTCGATCATTTCCACCATGGAATGAACGATGCTCTCAGGATGGATCACGATCTCGATCTGCTCCGGCGTGCAGCCGAAAAGGTGCATTGCTTCGATAAATTCAAGCCCCTTGTTCATCATGGTCGCGCTGTCGATGCTGATCTTCGGCCCCATGTTCCATGTCGGGTGCGCCAGCGCGCGCTCGCGCGTGACGGACGCCGTCTGTTCCCGAGTCATGCCGCGGAACGGCCCTCCGGAGCCTGTCAGCAGTATCTTGCGAAGCTGTCTTTTCCTGTCCGCGGCCGGGTTCAGGCACTGGAATATCGCCGAATGCTCCGAATCGACCGGAACTATCTCCGCTCCGTATTCCGCGGCCTTTTTCATGACGATCTCGCCCGCGCAGACAAGCGTTTCCTTGTTTGCGAGCGCGATGCGCTTTCCCTTTTCTATCGCGGCAAGCGTGGGCTTGAGTCCCACGGAGCCGGACACCGCCGTCACAACGGCGTCCGCGCCGCGTATCACCGCCGCCTCGACCAGCCCGTGCTCGCCGGAGCCGATCGCGATGTCGGTATCTGCAAGCCGGACGCGCAGATCGCGCGCGGCACTCTCGTCATAAACGGCTATGTAAGCGGGTTTCAACAGCCTTGCCTGTTCTTCAAGCAGCTTTGTGTTTTTGAGTGCGGCAAGCGAGCGGACGCTCAGCCCGCGCCGCGCCGCAACATCGACCGTCTGGCGGCCGATCGAGCCGGTAGAACCCAGGATAGCAATACTTCTTACCATATGATATCACCCTCCGACAGAGAACGCCGGCGCCCAGAGCATCAGCACCTCGACCAGCGGAGCGACAAACACCATGCTGTCGAAGCGATCGAGCGCGCCGCCGTGTCCGGGAAGCAGATTGCCGTAATCCTTTATGCCGAACTCTCTCTTTATCGAGGAAAACGCAAGATCTCCAAGCTGGCACACAAGGCTTCCAAGGAAGCCGTAGACAACGAGCAGCAGGAAGCTGACTTCAAAATGCATCAGCTTGAGCACAACGCCGTATATAACGAGCATTATGATAGTGGAAGCGAAGCCGCCTATGCTGCCCTCGATGGTTTTCTTCGGGCTGAGATGCGGAACGAGCTTGTGCTTTCCGAGAAAGCTTCCGGCAAAGTAAGCCCCGCTGTCGCTGGAGAAGGCAACGACAAACGGCAGAAGCAGGAACCAGCCGCGCTTTTCCGGCACATTGCCGACGCGGACCATGGCCGACAGCAGCAGCGGTATCAGCGCGCCTGCGACGAAAACCACGGCCGCCGTGCGGAAGGACATGTGCTCTTCATGCCGGAATGTGAGCATGATCTCGCAGAAGCAGAGAAGAAACAGCAGAAATATCGCCGTGTATGTAAGGTTATCGCGCAATTCGAATGCCGCGCCGAGAGCTGTCATGGCGGCGCTCGCCATGGCGTAGATGCGGAGTCTGATCCTGGCCTCAGGCGCAGCGCATTTGATAAGCTCCCATGCGGCTATTGCGCATATGGCCGCCGCCAGAAGCGCGAATGTCCAGAGCGGAAGCGCAAAAATAACTACTAACAGAAGCGGTATACCGATCGCGGCAACGATTATCCTTGTTTTCATTTCTGAGTTCCTCCAAAGCGCCTGCTGCGTTTTTGATACGCTGCGATAGCGCGATTCATCTCTTCTTCGTTAAAATCCGGCCACAAAGTATCCGTATAGTATAACTCCGCATATGCAGCCTGCCAAAGGAGAAAGTTGGACAGCCGCTGCTCCCCGCTGGGCCGGATTATAAGATCCGGGTCCGGGATACCGGCGGAATACATGAATCCCGAGAACATATCCTCCGTCAGGTCGTTCGGCGCTCCGTCGGCCACAAGCCGGGCATAAGCGCGCGCCGCGCGCACGATTTCGTCTCTCCCGCCGTAGTTGACACAGATATTGACCTGGCAGCCCTCAAAATGGGTGCTGATCTCGTCGGTCCGGGCGATCAGCTCGCGCAGTCTCGGCGACAGGACGCTCGTGTCGCCGAAGAATTTCATCCGGACACGGTCGCGCTCCATTCGTTCTATGGCTTCCAGAAGATACTTCTCCAGAAGCCCCATAATGGTCTGCACTTCCTCCTGCGGACGCTTCCAGTTCTCCGTTGAAAATGCATAGCAGGTCAGATATTCAAGCCCGATATCCTTGCAGTAGGTCGCAACGCGGCGAAAAGTCTCCGCCCCGGCCGCATGTCCCGCGGTCCTCGGCATTCCGCGCTTCTGCGCCCAGCGGCCGTTGCCGTCCATAATAACGGCAATGTGGCGGGGGAGATTAGAAAAATCTACCGCCCCCGCCGCCTTTTTTGCTTTAAATATGGAGTTTATAAGCACAAATGGAATTTTAAAGTTTGTAAAAATTTTGCCACGCACTAATTTCACGCATGGAATTGTGTAATATTTTTTTACCTTATTTTTAACAAGGCGTTTTTCAATGCCATCACTGCCGATGTAATATGGCATATAAGTTGATTTTAAATCGTCAATTAAATAAACATTTGGCATGGCGTGCCCATAAGTTCCGCCACCTGTAAACACAATTTTTTTCATACGATAGTTTATGTCGAATTTTGCGGTTTTATAACATTTTTAAGGTATTTAAAAATTTTAATTTAAAACTATTGACATTAAAATTTATGTTTGATATAATTTAAAAGTCAATATTTTATGGACTGTTAGCTCAGTTGGTAGAGCAACTGACTCTTAATCAGTGGGTCCGGGGTTCGAGTCCCCGACGGTCCACCAAATTCTAATTTAGGAACTTATGGTTCCTATTTTTTATGCCACTGAAACCATTTATTTATAAGGGTTTTTTTAATGTCCAAATTTCAAAAGTGTCTAAAAAAATTTGTAAAAAGTGTCTAAAAAATGACATTTTTGAATTTAAAAATTTACAATTTCAATAAAACTAATAATGCTTAATTTTGCTCAAAAAATGGCACTGTCTAATAAATTGTCTAATAAAAAAGTGAAAATTATTGCAAAAAAGTTTACTTTTTT
>CAKSXP010000096.1 GCA_934515035.1 uncultured Oscillospiraceae bacterium | reverse complement strand
TATCTGAAGTTCGCACAGTCTGTAAGAACGTTATTGGAGGATGACAGCGATGACGAGGAATGAATTCATGACGCGGCTGGAAAACGAGCTGCGCAGAAGGAACGTTGCGGACAGCGCCGACGTGATAGAGGAATATGAGCAGCATTTTGCCTTTAAGCTGGCCGACGGGTATTCGGAAGAAGAAATTGCCGCAAAGCTGGGAACGCCGGATGAGCTGGCCGCGCAGTTCGGCGAGACGGACGAAGCGAAAAAGTCCGGCGGAAGCAAAGCGCTTGTCGCTGCCGGGCTGTGCTTTGCGGACCTGTTTGCCGTTATGTTCTTCGTGCTGCTGGCAGGTTTCGGCATCGTGCTGGCGGCATCGGCACTGTCCTTTGCCGCGCTGTCGGTCTGCCTTTTCGGAAATGTCAACATTTGTGGACTGATCCCCTCCATGCCGTACTGGTGCGGCGCTGTTCTGGCGCTGTCCTCCGCGGCGCTGGCCGTGCTGATCGCCGTTGGCTGCGTTTACTATGCGGCGTTCCTGCGCCAGCTTATACGCTCCTTCGGCCGATTCCAGCACAATGCGCTGGCTTCCGCTTCCGGGGAAGCGGTGCTGCCCGCACTTTCGATCGATCCGCGGTTCTCCGCAAAGACAAAGCGCCGTCTGCGCAGTCTGGCGCTTGTGCCGCTGGCGCTGTTTGCCGCCTGCTTTGTCCTGTCCTATGTTGTGTGCGCCCTGTCTGCCGGAAGCTTACAGTTCTGGCATGTCTGGGGCTGGTTCCTGAACTGAGGTGAAGCTTTTATGTACGGCCTGAACGCAGTTGCGCTTATATTCTTCGGCTGCATCAATGTGACGGCCTACCGGCTCTGCAAATGCCCGGAAAGCAAACGCAGAACAGTGGTACTGGTGCTGTGCGCGGTACTCCTTTTCGGCAATCTGTTTCGATATTGCGTCGTTTACCCGTTTATCGAGGGGGTCGTAATGCTCCCAGTGGAGTTTTCCGCCGTTGCATATTTCGCCGTTCCCGCGATATTGCTGACATCGAAAAAACGGATGCACAGCTGGGCGGCCTATTCGGGCCTGATGGCCGGTTTCTTCTACTACATGGCGATGATTGCAGCGGGCGGCATGATATATGGAACAAACCCGCCGCTTGACATTTATATTTCGATGTTCTGTCACGGCTCGGTCTATTTCTGCGGCTTTGTGACCATCGGTACGGAGCTGTGCAGCGTGAAGGACGCGCCGAAGCTGGCGCTGGGCGTTGCGGCGGTGGCGGTCCGCGCCGCCGTCCTCCGCCCGTTCGTCGCGGGCAGCGACCGGCTGCTGATCTACATTCTGCTGGATGCAGCGGCCGTCAGGCAGGTACTTCCGCAGAGGATAGCCCTGCCGGTCTATTACCTTGCTGCCACGGCGTTCATGCTGCTGACCATCCGCGGATTTTTCCGCAGGAACCGGAAGCAGTATCGCAAATTCTCCGCCGCGAAAGTGAACTGACCGGGGAGATACAGAGCCGGTATCCGGGAGGGTGATCTCCGGGATACCGGCTCTGTTTTTTGCTCTGCGGTCGTGATGATAAGGTATTGGAGGACGGAGAAGGCCTTATTTTCTGAAGGGCTGGTCCGTCAGGAGCTTGCCCAGAACACGGCCGTGGGTCATCGCCATGCCGATCATGTTTCCGCCGCTGGGCGTCGGATAGTACAGGAAATAGCGCCCGCCGAGAGTGTTGCCCGCGACGTAAAGGCCGGGGATCACGTTCCCGTCCGCGTCCGTTACGTTCATGCTGTTGTCCGTTGTAAGACCGCTCGGGCACATCGCGTCGGAATCGCCGGAGGCTTTGGCATTCATCACCCTGCCGGCGTAGAACGGCGGCTTCTCGATGGGGATGAGGGCCTTTTTGTCCTTGCCGTAATCCTCGTCGAAGCCTGCGCGGCAGAGCTCGTTATAGCGCTCTATGCTCTTGAGCCAGCGCGCCTTGTCCTCGCCGGTGTAGCCGAGGTGGTCGGCCAGCTCCGGAAGTGTGTCCGCACCCCACATATGCCCGGTCTGACGTTCGGAGGTGGACAGGTTGCGCACATCGTAGCCCTCCGCGCCGTGTTCGACAACATGGGAAATATCCTCCGCGGCCTGCTCAAGGTATGCCGTCATTGCCATGTCCGGCATGCTGTGCTGTATGCCGTTTACCTTCAGGTATTCCATCCAGTTGGAGTCGAAAACCGTTGTGACGATCCCCCTGGGCTGGCGGTTCATCTGCGGCCCGATACAGTAGGTGTCCGATTCGTTGCAGAAGCGCTCGCCGCGGGCGTTGAGGGTCAGGAAAGCGGTCATGCCGAAAAACGGGGAGGCGTCGTAAGGCATAGTTGTGTCGCGCAGCGCTATCTCCATATTGCCGCCCGCCCACACGCACATTTTGTGGCCGGCATCCGTATTATTGCCGGTGGTCACGCACACGGCGCGCTTTCCAATAAAGCGCGCATATTCTCCGCTGCGGTTTTTCGCTATGACGGCGGTCACGCGGTCCCCGGTCTTCTCGAGGCACACGCCGCTCCAGCCGCAGAACCACTCCGCGCCCAGCTCGACCGAACGCCTGACGGAGAACATCTCGACCTCGGACAGGCGGGAGTTGCCGTTTATCCCGACGGTTATCCCGCGCTCGGTTATGAGCTTGCCGCGGAACTGGAGAGTTCCCGCCCAGGTCTTGTTGCCGCCGGTTACGATCGGATAATCATTATAATACGCCTGATGTATGTTGCACTGGTCCTCGTCGAGGAGCGTGCTGTCCTCCGGGATCAGGGACAGGGCGTGGTCGAGCATCTCGCCGGAGTTGCGGACATACATGGAGATGAGGCGCTGGTTGACCCTGTGGCAGCCGCAGCGGAAATATTCCTGGATTATCTCCATCTCGTCATAGGGGCCGAAGCCGCGCTCGATGAAGTATCCGGAGTTATAGGTGCCGATCTGTTCGCCGGTCCAGTGCAGCTTTTCAAACTCCGGCTGTTTTTCCACGACGATCACCTTCGCGCCGCCCTCTGCCGCGGCGAGAGCGCACTGTACGCCCGCGTGACCCGCGCCGAGAACGACGACGTCCGCCTCATAGGTCGCGGTTATAAGAGAGGGATCTACTTCCGGAGCGGCGCCGGGCCAGCCGGGCTGGGTCTTGACATTCACCATTGACGGGGGAGGTCCTTTTTCGGCCTTGGGCTTGTTATCCATGGAATCATTCCTTTCTTGTGAAAATGCACAAAACTATCGATATTCGTATACGCGGTTTTAATTATATTAACATTTATGGCACGCGCGCGTCAAGGACCACGGACATGAAGCACAGCAAAAAACGCCGGACGGGCTGTGACACCCATCCGGCGGAGTTTATGAATAACAGGGATCAGACTTCCTTGAAGTATTTGCCCGCGTCCACCTGGAGGAACTGACCGTTGATGCGCGCGGAGTCGTCGCTTGCAAGGAACAGGACGGCCTTTGCGACCTCCTCAGCCTCGACATTCGGGACAAAGCTCTTGTTCTTGCGATGCTCAAACGCGGCGTAGTCGGGATCGGACGAGCCGTCGGGGTCCGAAAGAAGGCCGGAGCACACGACGTTGCAGCGGATGGCCGGGTCGCCCGCGTATTGCAGGGCGATATTTCGCGTCAGGCCGACGAGACCGTGCTGAGCCATCTCATAAGCCGCGCCGCCTGCGCCGCCCAGGCCGAGGAAGGAGCCGACGTTCACGCCGACGCCGAAGCCCTGTTCGCGGAAGAGAGTGAACGCCTCGCGGCACATATAGAAAACGCCGGTCTGGCACTGCATGACGGTTTGCTGATACAGATCGTCCGGAGTGGAGGAAACGGGGAGAAGGGGACTGCTTTCCGGCGTGCAGTTGACAACGACGTCCACACGGCCGTATTTTCCCTCCGCCTCTTCGATGAGCGCTTTGCAGGGCGCGGCGGAGTCGATGAAGCCGTCCATCCGGAGAAGAAGGGCGCCTTCCTTTTCGCAAAGCGCGCAGAACGCGCTTCCGACGGCGCTCGCGGCGCCGGTCACGAGGACAACTTTATTGAGTAGCTTCATGTTTCCGTACCTCCTGTTCAGACGCACATTGCGCTGTCAACGCAGATGTACTGGCCGCTTACCCATTCGGAATCGTCGCAGGCGAAGAAAAGGATAGCCTTTGCCTGGCCTATCGGCGGAGTGCCCATCGGGCCCTTGCCGCCCGCCCCGGCGGGTGGGGGACCTCCGGCACCGGCATAGTCCGAGCCGTTGTTCGGGTCCATATTGCGTATCATGTTTGTATCCGTCGGGCCGGGGCAGACGGCATTGCAGCGTATGCCCTTTGAAGTGTAGTAGCGCGCGGTGTGTTTGGTGAGGGCCAGACAGCCGAGCTTTGCCGAGGAATACGGCGCGCCGGCCATCGAGTAGGTCCCGCCGATAGAGGCGACGTTCACTATGACGGCCTTGCCCCTGCCGAGCATAAGGTTTATGAGCTCGCGCGTGGTATAGAACGGGCCGGACTGGTTGGTGCTTATGTTGTTATCCCAGTTTTCGTCCGTTGAATTGGAGATGCTTGCATGTTCGTCGGCAACGCCGGCGTCGTTGACAAGCACGTCCACACGGCCGTATTTCGCGGCGACCTCGGAGAACAGGCGCTTTACGTCCTCCGGCTTCCGGACGTCGCCGGTTATATATTCCGCTTTGCCGCCCTCGGCGGTTATGGATTCCGCAACGGCGCGGTTTCTCTCCTCGCGGCGCGCGAAAATGATCACGACGGCTCCCTCCTGAGCGAAGAGCCGCGCGGTGGCCTCGCCGATGCCGTCGTTGCCGCCGGTCACAATGGCGATCCTGTTTTCAAGTTTGCCCAAAGTTTCAGCCTCCTGTTTATTTAATTCTTTGATAAGATTATATAATAAATGCCATTAAGAGGCAACCGACAATAGCCGTTCGGCGAGTCATTTTTTGATTGAAATCCGGATATTCCCGTAATATTATAAATGTATCGAAAGGGGCGCCGCTTATGAAGATATCAACGGAAGGCAGATATGCACTCCGGTTGTCGGAGCTGGCGGAGAGGTAAAAAGAGCATGAACGACAAGACAAATGTTATGCGCACGCTGGATCAGAAAAAGATCGCCTATATCCCGCGCAGCTATGACCCGCAGATCACGGAGGGCGTGTCCGTGGCGGAGGTCCTCGGCGAGGACGCGAAAAAGGTTTTCAAGACGCTTGTCACGGTTTCCGACAAGAAGGCATATTTTGTGTTTGTGATCCCGGTCGCGGAGAGTCTTGACCTTAAAAAAGCGGCCAGGGCCGTCGGCGCAAAATCGGTGGCGATGCTCAAACAGAAGGAGCTTCTGCCGCTGACGGGTTATGTGCACGGAGGCTGTTCGCCGGTCGGGATGAAGAAACAGTTCAGAACGGTCATCGACATTTCCGCCGAGGAGATGGATACATTCTGCGTCAGCGCGGGAAGAGTCGGCGCACAGGTGGAGCTGGATCCGAAAGCGCTTGCGGGGCTCATACACGCGGAGTTTTGCAGCGTGACGGACGGGGGAGAAGAAGCATGAAAATAACCGTACTTATGGAGAATCTGGCCCATGAGGGCCTTGAGGCGGAACACGGACTTTCCCTTTTTGCCGAATACGGCGAAAGACGCTATCTTCTCGACAGCGGCGCGACGGGAGATTTTGCACGGAACGCCGAAAAGCTGGGGATCGATCTGCGCACGGTGGACGCGGCATTTCTGTCGCACGCGCATTTTGACCACTCCGGCGGCTTTGACAGGTTCTTTGAGCTGAACACCCGCGCAAGACTGTATTTGCAGGATGCCTGCGCGGAGGACTGCTGGTCCGGCGCGCCCTCTGGGGACAGGTACATAGGCATTCCGATAGGGCTGCTCGAGCGCTTCCGCGCAAGACTGCGCTTCGTGAACGGCAGCAGGCAGGTCGAGCCGGGCGTCTGGATCGTTGCGCACAGCACTCCGGGACTGGAGGAGCGCGCCAGACGCGCGTTTATGTGCCGCAGGAACGCCGGCGGACTTGTGCCGGACGATTTTTCGCATGAGCAGAGCGTTGTGTTCGAAACGGAAAAGGGCCTGGTCATAATAAACGGCTGCTGTCACGCGGGAGCCGACAATGTCGTGCGCGAGGTGATGAAGGCGCTGCCCGGCAGGCCGGTAGCCGCGCTCATAGGGGGCTTTCACCTTATGGGGCCCGCCGGTGTTTCAACGCTGGGGTGCGCGCCGGAGGAGGCCGCTTCGCTCGGCAGGACGCTGGTGGAACTGGGAGTCGGCCGGGTGCTGACCTGCCACTGTACGGGCAAGCCGGGGTTTGAAATACTCAGGGACGTCATGGGCGGCAGAGCGGAGTATTTTATGACCGGAGACACCGCGGAAATATAATATGAGATGCGGAAGCATATTCCGCAGGCGATAGCTTATAAAACAGTCAAGCCCTGCCTATGGTCACGATCACAGGCAGGGCTTTTGTATATTGTATGCTTTTATTCTCTCCCGCTTCGGCAAAAATCAGAGATTCTTGCCGTCTCCCTCATCAGAGGGAGGCTCTGTCACACGCCGGAATAATAAACAGGGACTATACGATATATCCCCCGCATATGACCCGGTTGCCCTCGTAAACGACGGCGGACTGGCCGCGCGCCGGGGCGCGGACGGGCTCGTCCGTCTCGATCAGCATACCGCCGCCGGGCAGGGGGGTCACGGTGCAGGCGGGCTGCTCCCACTTTGTGTGGCGGACCTTTACGCTGCCGCGGACCGGTCCGGCGGGGACATCGATGAGCCAGTTGACGTCTCTGGCGCGGACCTCGGTTTTGAACAGCTCCTCCCAGAGCGCGAGCTCGACCTCGTTTTTATCCGCGTCGATGGCGGAGACATAGAGCTTGCGGCCGTCATACAGGCC
>CAKSXP010000095.1 GCA_934515035.1 uncultured Oscillospiraceae bacterium | reverse complement strand
TCCGCGATCACCGGAGCGTATGCTGACCGAAAAGCCGCTGAAGCTGATCGTCGAGTTCTGCGTGCCGACGATTGCGATGATGCTCGTCAACTCCATGTACAACCTCGTTGACAAGGCATTCGTCGGAAACAGCTCCGGCTACCTCGGCATAACCGCACTGACGCTGTGCAACATCCCGATGCAGGTCATGACCGCGCTGACGATGTTTGTCGGCGTGGGCGGCGCGGCCTACTATGCGATGCAGTCCGGTGCGGGCGAGGATTCCCGCCGCGCACCGATCATCGGAACCGCCATTGCATCGCTTGCGCTCATCGGCGCCGCGATTCTCGTGCTGGGGACCGTGTTTCTCCGGCAATGGTGCGTCTGGGTCGGGGCAAGCAAGGAGTCCCTGCCGTATGCGATGGACTATATCGGCGTCATTTTCCTCGGCGCCGTGTTCAATGTCGTGGGCGCCGGGCTTCTTCCCCTTGTCCGCGCCGACGGCAGCCCGAACAGCGCGATGGTATTCAGCATAGCCGGTACCGCCGCCAACATTATTCTCGACCCGCTGTTCATATACACCTTCGGTCTCGGCGTCCGGGGCGCGGCGATCGCAACGGTGATAGCACAGTTCATAACGATGCTGCTGACGCTGTGGTATTTCTTCGGCAGCAAACGCTGCACCGCCGGGGTCCGGCTCTCGGATCTCCGACCCGTTTGGCTGCACGCGGGCAAGATATTCTCTCTGGGCACCGCATCCTTCGCGCGGCAGGCGACGACCTGCATCATGTCCCTGCTGCTGACGCGCACTCTGGTCCATTACGGCAACACCTCCGGCATCGGCGGCGACGTCGCGGTCAGCTCCATGGGCATGGCCGGTTCGATCAGCAGCTTCATCGCGATGACCGGACTCGGCACGGAGCAGGGCATGATACCGCTCATGGCCTATAACCACGGCGCGGGCGACGGCAGGCGCGTGCGCAGGCTGCTGTTCACGGCGATCTGGGTACTGTTTGCCGTTCTCGTCGTGCTCTGGGCGATAGTCATGATATTCTCCGGGCAGCTCATAAACATCTTCGGCGAGACCGCGAACCTCGACTTTGCGATCAAATATCTGCGCATCTATAACCTCGTTCTGCCCACCATGGCGTTCCAGACGCTCGGCACGGGCTATTTCCAGGCAACGGACCGCGCAAAGACAGCCGGCATCCTCAGCCTTGTCCGCCCGCTGTTCCTTATGATCCCGCTCATTCTCATACTCCCTCTGTTCTTCGGCCTCACCGGGGCCGTCGCGGTCGCTCCCGTGGCAGACACGCTCAGCGCCGCCATAACCATGATACTGGTGCTCGTAACGATAAAAAAGGAAAAAGCGGCCGAAAGACTCGCCGCCTGATTATTCGAAAGGTGATTTACAATGATTTCTGAAATACTGACCCAAAAGCTTGAAGAACTGATGTCGCAGAAGGACCACGTCGTCATCGCGATCGACGGGCCGGGCCACGAGGCCGGCGCGGCCCTCGCCCTAGAGCTTCAGCAAAAGTACAAATGCAACGTTTTCCACACCTCGAACTACAACAGGCCGGCCGACGAGCTGACGCCGGAGGTGCTCGGAACACCGGGCGGAAAGCTCGACTGGCAGCGGCTCAAGACCGAGGTCATAGAGCCGCTTAAAGAGGGTAAGGACGTCGTATTCCGTGTCTTTTCCTTCGTTGCGATGGCATATATGCCGGCAATGCCTGCGCCCGCAAAGAAGCTGAATATAATCGAGGGCGTCTATTCGCTGCACCCGGAGCTCCGCCCGCTTTACGATCTGGCCGTTTTTGTTCCGGCGAACAGCGGCACCTTTGCAAACGAGCAGGAAGCGCTCTATTACAACGGCGTCGATATGAAGCCGGATATCGTTCTGTAACGGTCGAAAAAGAAAAAAACGGCGCGCCAATGCATTTAATTGACGCGCCGGATATATTATGCTATACTATGGAGCAATATCAAAAAATGCTAATTACATGATTGGAGTGATCAGTCCGTATGGACGAAGGCAATCCTTTACCTTGGATTTTGATAGCTTTTCTGCTTGCAATGGCGGCCTATTTCGCCATTGCCGAAACGGCTTTCTCGTCCGTCAGCAAACTCAGGATAAAAGCCGGTGTGGATCGCGGCGATAAGCGCGCGGTCAAGGCCATGAAGGTCCTTGACCACTTCGACTCCGCGATAACCACGCTCCTTATCGGCACAAACATCGTGCACCTGGCCGCCGCCTCCTATGTCACCGTTCTGGTGACGCACAGGTGGGGCATCTCCGTCGTCGCATGGAGCACGGTCATAACAACGATCGTCGTTTTCTTCGTCGGCGAAATGCTGCCAAAGTGCATCGGAAAAAAATACAGCGAGCGGTTCGCCCTGGCTACCGCCGGTTCGCTGTGCTTTTTTATGACCATTTTCTCCCCGGTAGCCAGGGTATTGACCGCCTTCGGCAATTTCTTCGCCCGCCTTACAAAGGGCGACCCCGAGGTCACGGTAACGGAAGACGAACTTTATGACATAATCGAAAACCTCAAGGACGAGGGCGAGCTCGGCGAGGACCGCAGCGAGCTTGTCCACTCCGCCCTGATGTTCGGGGACGTCACCGTGGAGAGCATACTGACGGCCCGCGTCGATCTGGACGCCGTGGACGTGAACGCGCCGACGGACGAGGTGCTCGAAACCGTAAGGCACGTCAAGCACAGCCGTCTGCCCGTCTATCGCGGCAGTATCGACAACATCATCGGCATACTCCAGATCCGCAAATACATAAAGGCCTACCTCCGCGAGGGGCCTTCCGTCAGGATCGAGCCGCTGATGGACGAAGCCTTTTTCGTCCACCAGAGCACGAATATCGACGAGCTGCTGCCCGAGATGAGCCGGAAAAAGCTCAACATCGCCGTCGTCACGGATAACTACGGCGGCACGCTCGGCATCGTGACTATCGAGGATATGCTCGAAGAACTCGTCGGCGAGATTTGGGACGAGGACGACGATATCGTCGAGACCGTCACAAAGAACCCCGACGGCAGCATCGAAATGAGCGCGGAGCTGGACATTGAGGAAGCCTTTGAGCTTCTCGGCTACGACGACCCCGAGGACAATGACTGGGAGCACAAGCTGCTGGGCGAATGGGCCTATGAACAGTTCGAGCTTCTGCCCACGGAGGGCGACAGCTTCCGCTATCACGAGCTTGAGATAACCATAACGGGAATGCATATGCACCGCATAACCAAGCTCACCTTCCGCATTCTGCCCGCGGAGCAGGAGGAAGGGGGCAAAGAGGAATGATCTGGTATTTTATCGGCATAATCGCCTGCCTCATTCTTTCGGGCTTCTTCTCCGCTTCCGAAATGTGCCTGTCCAGCGCCAACCGCATGCGGCTTGAGTCCGCGGCGGAAAACGGAAACCGCGGCGCAAAGCTCGCCTGCGGCATAGTTGACAGGTTTGACTCCGCGCTCGGCACGATACTCATAGGCAACAACCTTGTCAACATCGCGGCATCCTCGCTGACGAGCGTCATCATGGTGCTGCTCAACTGGGAAAAATATACCGCCGTCGCCACCGCGATCATGACCGTTGCCGTCATAATATTCGGCGAGACCGCGCCCAAGATAATAGCAAAGAAAAACGCAAACCGCTTGGCCTGCGTCATATCCTATCCCGTCAGGTTCCTGATGATAGTGCTGTATCCTGTCGTATGGCTGGTCGTCGGTCTGGCCCGCCTCATAACGAAGCCCATGAAGGGCGAGGAGGAACGCAGCGACGAAGAGTCCGCGGTCGAGGAACTCCAGTCCATAATCGAGACTGTCGAGGACGAGGGCATTATCGACGAAGAGCGCTCCGATCTGCTTCAGGCGGCGCTGGATTTCTCCGAGATCTCCGCAAGCGAAGTCATGACCGCCCGCGTCGATATGGAGACCATCGATATCGACGACGACTGGAACGAGATCATGGCTCTGGTCGAAAACTCCCCGTATTCGCGCATACCGGTTTATGAGGACAGCATCGACAACATCATCGGCGTTCTGTATCTCAACCATCTCTTCAAGGCGATGCTCGACACGCCGCATCCCGACATCCGCACGCTTCTGATCGAGCCCTGCTATGTATATAAGACGATGAAGCTGCCCGCGGTCCTTTCGGAGCTGCGCCGGGCAAAGACCCACATCGCGATAGTTACGGACGAATACGGCGGCTCCATGGGCGTCATCACGATGGAGGATGTCATGGAGCAGATAGTCGGCGACATATGGGACGAATCCGACGAGATCGAGACCGAGGTCGTCGAGCGCAGCGAGGGAAAATACGAACTCGACGGCGACATGAGCATGTCCGACTTCCTCGAGCTTATCGAGGATGAGCTCGACGGTGAGCTTCCGGAAAGCGAAAGCTCCACGGTCGGCGGCTGGACGATCGAGTCCTTCGGCGCTTTCCCGAAGGCCGGCGACAGCTTCGATGTTCTGAATATGCATGTCACCGTGCTGGAGATGGACGACGACGGCCTGAGAGTTGAAAAGGTGCTCGTTGAAGTAAAATAACCTCCAAATAGTATTGAACAGGGACGCACATGAAGTGCGTCCCTGTTTTTGTTTTTATTGCTTTTCCTGTTTTTTCAGCGCGGCCTCGACCAGTCCGATGAAAAGCGGATGAGCCCTGTTGGGGCGGCTCTTGAACTCCGGATGGAACTGAACGCCGATGTAATAGTCGTTTTCCGGTATCTCGACGGTCTCGACTATATAGCCGTCCGGCGACGTGCCGCTGATGACGAGTCCCGCCTCGGTCAGCGCCTCGCGGAAATCGTTGTTGAATTCATACCGGTGCCTGTGACGCTCGGATATCATCTCCTCGCCGTAGCAGCGGTACATCTGGCTGTCCTTTTCGATCCTGCACGGATATGCGCCGAGGCGGAGCGTGCCGCCCTTGTTCGTATTGTCGTCCTGATCTGGAAGAAAATCGATTATCTTATGCGTGCTGTCTTCGTCAAACTCTTTGGAGTTTGCGTCCGCCATGCCGCAGACGCTCCTTGCAAAGGCGATGACCGCGACCTGCATGCCAAGGCAGATCCCAAGATACGGAATATTCTTCCGGCGGCAGTAATCGGCCGTGAGTATCTTGCCCTCGATGCCGCGGTTGCCGAAACCGCCGGGAACTATAACGCCGCTGCAATCGGCAAGTATCCCGTCGATGGTATCCTCCGTCACCGTTTCGGAGTCTATCCACTTTATTTTTACGCTGGTGCGGAAGGTATAGCCCGCATGGCGCAGAGCCTCCGCAACGGAGAGATATGCGTCGTGCAGCTGCACATACTTTCCGACAAGGCCGATGGTGACCTCGCGGTCACAGTGGCGGATGTTGTCCAGCATTGCGTTCCAGTCGTCCATGTCAAGATCCGGCGCATATATGCCGAGTTCGCGGCAGACGATATCGGAAAAATGCTCTTTCTGGAGCATGACCGGCGCCTCATACAGGACCGGGATCGTCATGTTCTCGATAACGCAGTCCGGCTTTACGTTGCAGAACAGGGCGATCTTTTTGAAAATGCTGTCCTCCAGAGGCTCGTCGCAGCGCAGCACGATTATGTCCGGCTTGATGCCCATGCCCTGAAGCTCCTTGACGGAGTGCTGGGTCGGCTTGCTCTTGTGCTCGTCGGAGCCGCGCAGATACGGCACGAGCGTAACGTGGATATACAGCGAGTTTTCCTGTCCGACCTCGAGCCCGACCTGACGTATGGCCTCCAGAAACGGCTGGCTCTCGATATCGCCGGTCGTTCCTCCGACCTCCGTTATGACCACGTCCGCGTCGGTCTCGCGGCCGACGTTATATATGAATGATTTGATCTCGTTCGTGACATGGGGTATGACCTGCACCGTCTCGCCGAGGTATTCGCCGCGGCGCTCCTTGTTCAGCACGTTCCAGTATACCTTGCCGGAGGTAAGGTTCGAGAACATGTTCAGGTTCTCGTCGATGAACCGCTCATAGTGGCCGAGGTCGAGGTCCGTTTCGGCCCCGTCCTCCGTGACATAGACCTCCCCGTGCTGATACGGGCTCATGGTACCGGGATCGACATTGATGTAGGGGTCCAGCTTCTGCGCCGCGACCTTTAGCCCGCGCGCCTTCAGAAGCCTGCCCAACGACGCCGCCGTTATCCCCTTTCCGAGTCCGGAAACGACGCCGCCTGTGACAAAGACATATTTGACCGTTTTCATTTACTCATTCCTCCGTTAAGCAGTACAGGAAGAGGACATTCATCAGCAGAAGCGGGCGGAGCGCTCCTTCTGCTGATGAACGCCCTTATTCGTGACAATATATTGATTGTTATAATACCAAAAAAGCCCGCGGGCACAGAAATGCCCTCTCTCGGGATCAATCGTAGCCGTCATATGTACGGATGATGTTCTCCGCCACCTCGCGCCGGGATATACGCGCGTCCATCGCGCGTTTCTCGATAAAATAATGCGCGTCGCTCTCTTTCATGTTCATCTTTTCGATCAGCAGCCATTTTGCGCGGTTGACCGCCCTTATATCCGCCATTTTCTCCTGGAGCGTCTTATTTTTTGTCTCCATCTTCTGCAGGCGGACGCTCAGCGCCGCGAGCAGCTTTACAGCGCCGTAATAGGCCTGTTTAGAGTTTGGCTTTGAAACCGTAAGCACGCCGCTGTCCTCGACCTTATATGTTACCTTGTCGTACAGTTCGTTTTTGACGACGAGAAGTATGCCCGCGCTCATGTCGGCAATATTCAGCGCAAACTCAACGCCCAGCTCATCCGGCAGCGGAGTGTCGATAATGACGATGTCCGCCGGAGTCTGGATCAGCGCCCGTCTGGCCTCTCCCGCGCTGTGCGCCCGGACTATGGGGTCAAAATCGGCCTGGGGCAGAATGCCCGAAAAATAATCGAAGAACTTATCGCCGCCGGAGACGATGAGCACACGCCTATGAGTCTTTTGATAGCTCATGGTTCCGCCTCCGTTTATTCCGTCAGGCTTTCAAAAAAATTCCCGGGCAGT
>CAKSXP010000094.1 GCA_934515035.1 uncultured Oscillospiraceae bacterium | reverse complement strand
TTTTAAGTTCCTGTCGTTCTCTCGAGCGCTTGATTAATATACCACCCTCTTTAACCAAAGTCAACACTTTTTTTCAAAAAGTTCTCAACTTTTTTAAATCAACAGCTTTTTCCACAATACCGCCCGGAACCATGTCAGAAACCATGTTGACAAGCGGTGGAAAAGTCCGTCCAAGCCCTATCTGCCCCTTATAATTACAGAAACACTGCGCGCGTCCCGGTTATTTCAGGAGTCTTATCTTTCCTATGATGGGCAGTTCTCTGAATCTTTTATGCAGAACATTGCTCACCCCCATAAGAATACACGCGACCGTGAACACCCACCCGGCGGCCGTGATCATCCATCCGACGAGCGGTACATTATCGCCCGCAATCTTTATGATGGCGCTGCAAATCAAAAGAACCAGTCCCTGATTTGCGTGGAAGCGCGCATACTCGCAATCGTTTCGCAGAAGATACGGTATCAGGAACAGGAACGAAAAATATGACAGCGCCGAAATTAGCGGAAACGGTCCGCTTATCAGACCCGAGTCGGTGTTGGCGCCGGAACGGCTCCTTTCTTCCCCATGGCTCCTGTTTTCATTGGTTCCGGCAGCAGATCGTCTGTTCTGTTTATAACCGCCGCTGTATCGCCGGCCGCTTTCACGGCCTTTATCGCCGCCGTGCTGAGTTCGTGCATATTCTTCAGAGCCGGCCTGTGACGCCGTGCCGCTATTCTGATCTGTTTTCTTTCCCGCATCCGGTTCGCCGACGCGTTTGCCGCACGCGGGACACACATTGGAGCCCTCGGCAATATAGGCTCCGCATTTGCCGCAGAACGCCATATCTGTCCCCTCCCCATATATTTCTGTCAAGATTATATCTCACAAGCCCTTTTTTTGCAAGAAAAACGCCGGACTCGCAATGAGTCCGGCGCAGTATACGGTGATCGATCATCTTTTTTCCTTCTCTATCTCGTCATAATAGGCAGCGGCGATAACGCCGTATACCAGCGGGCCGAATGCCGCAATGATAAGATAAATGATGAAGGTGAGTATCGACAGTACGGGAGCCGCAGAGCCGATAAGGATGAATATGAAAAGCACAACAAATATTATAAGACCGATGAGCAGATCGGCAAGGAACATTTTGCCCTTGTACCCATCCGTCAGGCGCATGGAAACGCGCAGAGCTTCCGTTGCGGATATCTCGGGATTGTTGATAAGTATGTAAGGAACAAAGCGGTATGAATAGGCCTTTATAACGCCGAAAACAATACCGACTATCGGGATTAGGGACCATATGAGTATCCACAGATACATCCAGCCCATTCCTCCGGCAACGCGGAAGAAGTTCTTGGTGAAGCCTGCGAATATCTGATCGGAGCTGATGTTCTTTCCGCGGACGGCGTCGAGGTATACCGAAGCCATGCCCACTTCAAGCACAAAGATAATAGGCAGTGAGATGAGCGGAATAAACCCGAAAATGGAGGCAAGTACCGTAAGCAGCGAGCACATAAGGGACAGGCCCCAGAGAAGTATCGGCTTTTTTGCCAGAAGGCCGAAAGCTCTGGAATATATCGCGCCGATCGACGTCGGCGATGCCGGCTGCTGATACGGGGGCTGCTGACCGTAATTCTGATATTGCTGATTATACTGCTGGCCATAAGCCTGGTACTGCTGGCCATAGGCCTGATTCTGCTGATAGTTCTGATACTGCTGATTATACTGCTGTTCGTATCTCTGATAATCCGGCTGTCCGCCGAAATTACCGGATTGACCGCTGTAGCCGGAATTATCGCCCGGGATCACCGGAGGAACGGGCTGTGCAGTGGTCTGTTCCGGTGCGGGATCGATGAACTGTCCGCATTCAGGGCAGAATTTGTTCCCGTCCGGTACATTTGCTCCGCAGTTTTTGCAAAAAGCCATAGTATACCCTCCCACTTTTGACCTTATGGTCATTTGTATAATGTTATTCTACCATCTATTCCGAAAAAAGCAATCTCTTTTTCCGGGCGCCGGATGAGTTTTGCACACCGGGCGCCCGGCAGAGTTCAGGAGCAGAATCTGTGCTTTCCTATGATCGTAATAAGCGGACGCGACCATATCCATTTGCTCGTTGCCGTAGACGGATTGAAATAGTATATCGCGCCGCCGGACGGATCGACCCCGTTGAGCGCATCCCTCGCGGCGCGGTAAGCGCTGTCGGCTATGGGCTGGTTGAACTGTCCGTCCTGAAGACAGGAAAAAGCGCCCGACTGATAAATGACGCCGGAAATGGTGTTCGGGAACGACGGGTGCTTCACGCGGTTTAGCACGACCGCGCCAACAGCGACCTGACCGGTATACGGCTCTCCGCGCGCTTCGGCGGAAATAAGTCTGGCCAGCAGATAAACATCCCCGGACGAGCTGGACTGTGTGGAAGAGCTGGTGATCCCCAGCGCCTTGAGTGTTGCGGGTCCGGCCTTTCCGTCTACGGTCAGCCCGTTTTTCTTCTGAAACGATTTGACCGCCTCTTCCGTCCCGCTCCCGTATATTCCATCGACCGATCCGGAATAATAGCCCCAGTTTTTGAGCTTTGTCTGTATCTCGCTTACGACGCTGCCGCTGGAGCCGCGCTTATATGTCTCGGCGAAAGCCGTCTGAGCCAGCGTTATAATGGCAATGTTCACGGCGAATATGATTGCCAGCACGAGCGTCAGCTTTCTTTTATCGTTCATGCAGAAAACTCCTTTTCGCGTTTCTGCACATAGTTTACGGAGCGAACTGCCATCTTATGCTTTGGAAATAATACCATGGGCAGGCGCGGTTTAGATGCATTTCATCTTGCGTTTGGCAAAAATAAATGCTATAATAATATTGTTATATAAAAGAAATGAGGCGCTGCAATGAACATCGAGTAATTCAATTCATGCTGACAATTCTTATGGTCCGGTCGCCCGGGCCGGATTTGTCGTCGGAATTTGGATTACTCTGGCGGAGATGGTCTCTCCGTTTTGTTGCCGCGCTGTTTTTTATGTTCAAAGCAGCGTGCATTCTTCCGTTTTCCGATGGCTGTCCACCGGGAAACGGAATTTTTCTTTTCAGGAGGAAACAATGCTCGAACTTAAAAATATCTCTATCGAACTTTCTCAAAACGGCCGCCCGCTGGTCGAAAACCTGAGCTTCACGCTCAGCGCCGGCGACAAGGCCGTCATCATCGGCGAGGAGGGCAACGGAAAATCAACGCTGCTGAAATATATATTCGACCCGCAGCTCGTCTCCGGCTACTGTGACTGCGTGGGAAACGTAATAAAAAAGGGCGTCTGCGCCTATCTGCCTCAGCTGCCCGACCCAGCTCCTGAAAAACTATCCATGCGCGATTACTTTTCGGAAACGGCTTTCTATAAGCATTTTTCAACTCTGCGCAGCATGGGCCTCCCGTCCGGACTTCCCGAATCCGAACAGCTCATGGGCACGCTCTCTGGCGGCGAAAAGGTAAAGGTCCGGCTCCTGAAAATGCTCCTGTCGGAACCGGATATTCTGCTTCTCGACGAGCCGACAAACGACCTGGACATCGAGACGCTGGAATGGTTCGGGGACTTCATAAAAAGCCAGCGCCTGCCCGTCCTTTTCATTTCGCATGACGAAACGCTGATCGAAAACACCGCAAACATGATAATACACATGGAGCAGCTGCGCAGAAAAACACGCACCCGCGTGACCGTGGCACGAAGCTGCTACCGCGACTATATCGCTTCACGCCGGGACTCTTTTGAAAAACAGGCCCAGGTCGCCGGAAAGCAGCGCGAAGAACACGAAAAAAAGATGGAGCGCTGGCAGCAGATACATGACCGGGTGGAGCATGAACAGCGCTCGCTCTCGCGGCAGGATCCGCACTCCGGACGCCTGCTCAAGAAAAAAATGAAGTCTGTCCAGGCGCAGGCCCGGCGTTTCGACCGCGAAACGGAGTATTTTCTCGACTTTCCCGAAGCCGAGGACGCGATAATAACGCGCTTTGCCCCCGGCATCTCCGTCCCCGGCGGCAAAACGGTCCTCGATCTCTCGCTCCCGCTGCTGGAGGCCGGCGGAAAAGAGTTGGCAAGGGACATCCGGCTCTCCGTCAGCGGAGGCGAACACATCGGCATAACCGGGCGGAACGGCGCGGGGAAATCAACGCTGCTCGAAGCGATATGGGCTCTCCTGCGCTCACGGCGCGACATCACCGCGGCATTCATGCCGCAGGACTACTCCGAGGTCCTCGACTATGACAGATCGCCGATCGAATTTCTGGCCGGGCACTGCTCAAAGGAAGAGGTCACAAGAGCGCGGACCTACATGGGAAACATGCGCTTTACGCGCGAAGAGATGACCGGAAAGACAGGCCGTCTCAGCGGCGGCCAGCGCGCCAAACTGCTGTTTCTGGACATGGTGCTGAAAAACGCGGATACGCTCATTCTCGACGAGCCGACGCGCAATTTCAGTCCGCTGTCGGGCCCCGTCGTGCGCGACGCTCTCGGCAGCTTCGGCGGCACGATAATAAGCGTGTCGCATGACAGAAAATATCTGGATGAGGTCTGCACCCGCGTACTGCTGCTGACGCCGGAGGGGCTTGTCCCTGCCGGCTGAGACAGCCCGCTGGACAAAAGACAATAAAAAAACGGAGGGAAAAGAGTCTTTTCCCTCCGTTTTTTGTTGAAACTATCGTAATTACGCCTTGGTCCTTATCTCCTCAAGAGCGCGGTCGAGGAAGTCCTCAAACGGCATCGCGCCCTCGTCAACGCCGCTGCGGGTGCGGACGGAGACAGTCCCGGCCTCGGCCTCCTTGTCGCCGACAACGAGCATATAGGGGATCTTCTGAAGCTGGGCTTCACGGATCTTATAGCCGATCTTCTCATTGCGCAGGTCGGTCTCAACGCGGATACCGGCGGCGTCAAGCTTTTCGGCAATGCTTTTTGCATAGTCTGCGGCCCTGTCGGTTATAGGCAGGACCTTGACCTGAACGGGATTGAGCCACATCGGGAACGCGCCGGCATAGTGCTCGGTTATAACGCCGATAAAACGCTCGATGGAGCCGAGAACGACGCGGTGGATCATGACGGGACGGTGCTTTTCGCCGTCGGGTCCCGTGTATTCGAGCTCGAAGCGCTCGGGCATCTGCATATCGAGCTGGATCGTGCCGCACTGCCATGTACGTCCAAGGGAGTCGGCAAGATGGAAGTCGAGCTGCGGTCCGTAGAAAGCGCCGTCGCCCTCGTTAATAACATAGTCCTTGCCCATGGCCTCGATCGCCTTTTTCAGCGTCTCGGTCGCAAACTCCCAGGTCTCCTCGTCGCCTATGTGATCCTCCGGCATCGTGGATACCTCGATCTGGTAGGTAAGGCCGAACACGGAATAGACCTCGTCAAACAGGCGCACGACGTTCTGTATCTCGTCCTGCATCTGGTCCCAGGTCATGAAGATGTGCGCATCGTCCTGCGTAAAGCAGCGCACACGGAAAAGGCCGTGCAGAGCTCCGGAAAGCTCGTGGCGGTGGACAAGGCCCAGCTCCGCCATGCGCAGAGGCAGATCGCGGTAGGAATGGGGCTCGAGCTTGTAGACGAGCATGCCGCCCGGGCAGTTCATGGGCTTGATGGCATAATCCTCTCCGTCGATGACGGTCGTATACATATTATCCTTATAGTGGTCCCAGTGGCCGCTGCGGTGCCACAGCTCCTGATTGAGTATCATCGGGGTGGATATCTCAACATAGCCGTACTTCTTGTGCACCGCGCGCCAGTAATCAAGCAGGGTATTGCGCAGGACCATGCCCTTGGGCAGGAAGAACGGGAATCCGGGCCCCTCCTCCATGAGCGCGAACAGGCCGAGTTCCTTGCCCAGCTTGCGGTGATCGCGGCGCTTCGCTTCCTCGACGGCGGCAAGATATGCGTCCAGCTCTTCCTTCTTGGGGAAGGCTATGCCGTAAATGCGCTGAAGCGTCTGACGGTTGGAATCTCCGCGCCAGTAGGCGGCGTTGCAGGCGGTCAGCTTGATGGCGTTGCCCTTGATGCGGCCGGTGGAATCGAGGTGTGGACCGGCGCAGAGGTCGGTGAACTCGCCCTGTCTGTAAAACGAGATGACAGCATCCTCGGGCAGGTCGTTGATGAGTTCGACCTTATAGGGCTCGTCCTTTTCCTCCATGAATTTGATGGCTTCCTCGCGCGGGAGTTCAAAGCGCTCAAGCTTCAGCTTTTCCTTGCAGATCTTGCGCATCTCGGCCTCGAGCTCTGCGAGCTGTGTCTCGGAAAAGGGTTCGGGGGTGTCAAAGTCATAATAAAAGCCGTTCTCGATAGCCGGGCCGATAGCCAGCTTGACCTCGGGATGCAGGCGCTTCATGGCCTGTGCCAGAACATGGGAGCAGGTGTGCCAATAGGTCTTCTTATACTCCGGATTTTCAAACGTATATTTCTTCTCGTCCATAGCTTCTCCTCTCGAAATAAAAAAGCGCCCCTGACCACCAGTCAGGGGTGCGAATATACACGGTTCCACCCTGAGTTTAACTCAGTCTCCGCTGTAACGGGCGAACCCCGTCCCGCTTGTTTCGCGGGCGACTCGGGAGTGGTACGGCCGCGTGTCCGCGCAGAGCGCTTTCAGCAGAGCGCGCTCCTCTCTGTCCGGGACGAAACGGTTTCTTCTCCGTCAACACCTGTTTATCGGGAGCAGTCTATCACCAAAATAGCCGCTTGTCAAGACCTTGGTGCACCGGCCTTTGCGGCCTCCTGCCGGTCCGCAGTGTGTCCCTGACAGCCGGACAAACAAGCAGGACATGTCATTCCTACAAAAACAAAGAGAGGACAAAAATCAGCGAAGAAATATCTTATTTGTTCCTGTTTGCAGTTTACTTTATTATAAGTTTTTCCTGTATATCAGAAAGAATTCGGTAAAACACTAGTCATGTCCGCGGTGTCAAACCCTTGCAGGACCGCTCTCCGGACCCGTTTGCGGGCGCTGTCCCCGCAGACAGGAGCCGGATCTTGTCCTGTTCACGCGGTCAGAACCGGCAAAATCGTATATTTTATGAACGAATTGTTGTTATTTTGTTAACATTAGCACTCTCCTATTGACAGTGCTAACAGGGCGTGTTATAACATAATCGTTCAGAGCGATGGGGCCAATG
>CAKSXP010000093.1 GCA_934515035.1 uncultured Oscillospiraceae bacterium | reverse complement strand
GCGAGAGCGTCGTGGTCTGCGACGACTGCCGCATAACAAACTGGAGCCCGGAGTATGACCTCGGCGATTGGAGCTGGGGCATCGCGGTCCGGGGTACGAACAGACTGACTCAGCTTACCGATAACGGAACGCTGTATTTTAACCGCTGCGAGCTGCTCACAAATGGCTGGGGCGTGTGCTCCATCGACGGCTCGACCTATGCCAACATGTTTTTCAAGGACAGCAGGCTCGTCCTGACCGGACCGGACGCGCATGGCTATGGCGCGTTCTGCATAGGACCTACCCATATCCGTTATGACCATACCGAGGTGGACGTATATGGATATCCGATATTCCTTATGGGAATGGGCGGCGTTGCGACCTTTGATGTGTATAACGGCTCGGTCATCCGTGGACGCCGGTTCGGAGCCCTGATAATGAACGACGACAATGGCATTCTCACCGTAAAGGATTCAACGATAGACGTTGGAAGATCCGTGTTTGTGGTAAAGGGTTCCGCGTCCGCGATCCGTGTGGAGCGGTCCGTGCTCAGAGGAGGCAACGGGACCATACTCCAGCTTATGGACAATGACGAGATCGGCATGTGCCCGGGCGGCTTTACGGTGCCCGTCGGAATAGAGGATACATATACCGAAGGACGTGACCTTACGGACGAGGATCCCGCCCTGAATGTTGTGCTTGAACTCAGCGATATGCACGCCGACGGCGATATTTTCAACTCCACGACCGATCTGCGGCAGTGCCAGAAGGCGGAAATGCCGCCAAGAATGCCGCAGCCCGGAGAAGAGCCGGAGGAAATGCCGCCCCTGCCGGTCGAGACGGCGCCCGAACGGCATAACGGCGACGACCTCAAGGGTGCGAAGAACCTTGTGGTAAAGCTCGACAATACGAATCTCAAGGGCCTTATCAGCTCGGCAAAGGCGGAATATGCTCCCGGTGTTGTTCTCATCAATGAATTTAATCGCGAGGAACTGTCCAATATTACGCAGTATGCGGCTCCGACGGTCAACAACGGCGTCATTGTCCGCATGACAGGCGGCGCTGTCTGGACCGTGACAGGCGAATGCTGGCTCACGGCGCTCGAGATCGAGGCCGGAAGCGCCGTAAAGGCGATCGATCCCAAAAAGCTGAAAGTTTTTGTTGACGGAGAGGAGATCCCCTTCAGAAACGGCCCGGCGTACAGCCTCAGAGGAAAGATACACCTTGCAGTCGAATAACGCTGCGTAAAAAAACAACAGCCCCGTGTTCATCCAAAGTGAACACGGGGCTACTTCTGGTATTCTGTTTTCAAAAAAACTTTCCGCCTTCCCGGTCCCGGGGCTTTCACGCTGGAACCTCTGTGCATCGATTTGCGGCTGTCTGCGACCTTTCCGGTGCTGTGGGCAATATGCCCGGTCCGCTGATGAATGGGTTACTTTGCGCGACTGCTTTCGGAACGCACATTTATATAAATCTCCGTGAGCCGGAGAGTTATGCCGTTGCTTATGGCTACAATATACTATGATTAGCCTTGAGAGTCAAGAACATATGTGCACAATAATGAAAATCGGCGTTATTCACATAAAAGCAGCCGTGAAATTGCGCGAATGTCCGAAAGTGTGTAATCCGGCTGGATATCGCTCCCGGCCAGCATGTCCCGGTCCGTCTCGCCGCTGAGCACGAGGACAGAGACGGCGCCCGCGTTTTTTGCCACGGCAATGTCCGTATACAGCCTGTCGCCGACGCAGCAGATCCGCGCGTTGGGAACGCCTGTCCGGCGGGAGATGATGTCTACCATGTTTCTGTTGGGCTTTCCGATATACAGCGGCTCGCGGCCCGTCGAGGCCGTCAGAAGCGCGCATATGCTCCCGCAGTCCGGCAGCACCTCGCCGCGGGGCATGGGGCACACGAGATCGGGATTCGCGGCGATGAAAGCCGCGCCGCGGCGCAGGAAACGCACGGCCTTTTCAAGCTTTTCATAGCGCAGCTCGGTGTCGAAGCCGACGATGACGGCGTCGGGCGCTTCGTCGTCAAACCGGACGCCGGCGCATTCCAGCTCACGGCAGAAGGCCGCTGTGCCGACGGGATATACCCTCCCCTCCGGGAATTTCTCACGCAGATACATGGCCGACGCCATGCCGGAGGTGAAAATGTTTTCGTTTCCGCATGGGAGCCCGAGAGAGTTCAGACGGCGCACATAGTCCGCGCCCGCGCGGGAGGAGTTGTTGGTCAGATAGATATAGCGCCTGCCGGTGTTTTCGAGTGCGGCGATAAATTCAGCGGCGCCGGGGAACACCTCGTCGCCGAGATAAAGCGTGCCGTCCATATCCAGAAGAAACAGCTCGCAGCGCCTGAGCTTTTCACAGTCCATTTGTCGTCCTCCCCCGGCGGCGTTTTTGCCGCCATAGCGATTATATAATCGGCGTCCGGCCAAGTCAACAGTTGCCTTGACGCCGCGAAAAGACTATAATTGTGTCATCAAGCTGATGAAGGAAGATCAAAATGGAAAGAAATATCTATACGATATACGGCGACGACGCCTGCGGCATGACCATGGCGCTTATGGAACGCGCGGACATCGCCTCGCGCATACCCGGTCCGGACGCGCATATCTGCATGAAGCCGAACCTCGTCGTTGCAAAAAAGCCGGAAAGCGGCGCAACGACCCACACCGGCATACTGGAGGGCGTTATCCGCTATCTCCAGGGGCACGGATTCATGAATATCGACATAATAGAGGGCAGCTGGGTCGGCGACTCGACAAAGCGCGCGTTTTCCGTCACGGGGTATGACAAACTGGCGGAGAAATACGGAGTCGGGCTCCATGACCTCAAGGGCGATGCGACGCGCCCGGTCAAAACTCCGGCCGGAGAGATCGAGGTGTGCTGCCGCGCGCTGGACGCGGACTATCTCATCAATCTGCCCGTGCTCAAGGGCCATTGCCAGACGGTCATGACCTGCGCACTCAAGAACGCCAAGGGCTGTCTGCCGGACCGCGAAAAGCGCCATTTTCATTCTATGGGCCTTATAAAGCCGATCGCCGCGCTCTCGACCGCGCTGCGTCCCGACCTTATAATCGTGGACAGCATCTGCGGCGACCTGAGCTTTGAGGAGGGCGGCACGCCGATACAGACAAACCGCATGATGCTGGGCTTCGACCCCGTCCAGATGGACGCCTACGGCTGCTCGCTGATGGGTATAGATCCGAACGACGTCGGTTATATACCGCTGGCGGAGCAGTATGGCGGCGGAAGCATGGAGTTTTCTCCCAGCGACATAATCGCGCTCAATACGCCGCAGAGCGCAAGCGCATACCCTGCGCGCAGCCGCATCGTTGAAAAGCTGACCGGAAAAGTGACGCAGAAGGACGCTTGCAGCGCCTGCTTCGGGACGCTCGTGCACGCGCTTTACCGCCTGGACGAGGATGGCAGACCATATCGCGGGAATATCAGTATAGGCCAGGGCTTCCGGGGAAAGACGATCTCCGGTGTCGGCATCGGGCGCTGCTGTGCGGGCGCGGAAAAGTGCGCCATGGGATGTCCCCCGTCCGCGGAAGCGATCATGGAGGTCCTGAGAGAAGCCGACTGAAAACAGTGGAGACGGATATAAAAAGCACCGGACGGTATCGTCCGGTGCTTTTTTATATGCTTCTGATCATTCCGCGCTTTCGGCGCCGCCCTGCGGCTTTTTGGGGTAACGGCGGCGACGGCGGTTGTGAGAGTTGTGCTTCTGCTGTTGCTGCTGCTTGCCCTCTCCCTGTGCGGCGGGGGACTGGGCCGACTCTGCGGGTTTCGGCTTCTGCTGCTGGGGCGGCTTCGGCCTGTTCTTCTGCGGGGGCCTCTGCTTTTTGCCCTCGCCCTGTTTTTTCTGTCCCTCCGGCTTCGGCTTCTGCCCCTCCGGCGGCTGCTTTTTTGCCTGCTGGCCGTCCTGCGGTCTGGCTTTCTGCGGGCCCTTGGAGCGGCGGCGATTGCGGGAGGGCTTTTTCTTCTCCTCTGCCGGTGCGTCGCCGGGCGCTGAAAAAACGCTGCTTTCCGCGAACAGCTCCGGACGGCGCCAGGGGTCGGGATCCTCGGTCTCCTCCTCGACTGGCTTGACGCGGGGCTGAAGGACATGGGGAAGGGGCTCACCCTCGGCGGGGCGTCCGCCGGGAACGACGGCGACATCCTCCGTGTCATAGGTCTTTATGACCTGTTCGCCCGAACCGTCCATCCTGACCTTGACCTGGTGGCGGAGAAGGTTGACCTGTGAAACCGTGCCGTAGCCCGATTCCGTTTCGACGAATGCGCCGGTTTTCGGCGAGTGCTTTATCATGTCCTCATAGGCCTCGTGCTCGTAGCGCAGGCAGCACATCAGACGGCCGCAGGTGCCGGATATCTTCGCGGGATTGAGCGACATGGACTGCACCTTTGCCATCTTGGTCGAGACGGGCTGGAAGTCCGTCAGGAACTGGCTGCAGCAGAAGGGCCGCCCGCAGATGCCGAGCCCGCCGAGCATCTTCGCCTCGTCGCGCACGCCGATCTGGCGAAGCTCGATGCGCGTGCGGAACACGCTGGCAAGGTCCTTGACCAGCTCACGGAAGTCCACTCTTCCGTCCGAGGTGAAGAAAAAGAGTATTTTATTGCCGTCAAAGCTGCGCTCGACCGAGACAAGCTTCATGTCAAGGCCGTGCGCGGCGATCTTCTGCTTGCAGATGTCGAAAGCCTCGCGCTCGCGTTCCTTGTTGGCCGCCGCAACGCGGAGATCGGCGTCGGTCGCGACGCGAATAACGGGGCGCAGCGGCGGCACGACCTGGTCATCCTCGACCTCGTGGCACTCGCGGCAGCACTCGCCCAGCTCCAGACCGTTGACGGTCTCGACAACGACCTTTTCGCCCAGCGCCGGCTCATTGCCGTTGGGATCGAAAAAGTAGGCTTTTTCGTTGTCGCGGAATTTGATGCTTACTACTGTTGTCAATTTATGTTATCCTCATTTCAGTTTTGGCAGATCCAGCGTTTGCAGAGATCCGAAAATGTGTTTGACGCCGACGTTGGCGTCAAGATATACGGCGGCCCTTTCAAGCTCGCCGAGCAGATATGCCATGCCCCGGCGGGAAAGGCCGCGCGCGGGCGCACGCATGCACAGCATGTCCGAGACAAGCGCGCGGGTGCCGTCGAGAAAAGCGCGGGCGCTCTGCGTGGTCATGCCCTCGTTAGCGGTGCAGAAGCGGATAAGCTCCTCGCGCCTGCCCGAAGCTGCGGCGTCTATGAAGTCCGCCGGGAGCGGACTTTCGCTGGGCGCGTCATCGCCGTTGACGGAAAAGCGCTCGCAGCGCGAGAGTATCGTTCCCAGAAGGCTTCCGGCGTTGGCGGCGCAGAGGATGAACGCGGCATGATTCGGAGGCTCCTCCAGCAGCTTGAGCATGGCGTTCTGGGCGTTTTCGTTCATAAGGTCCGCCTCCGGAAAGAGATAGACCTTGCGTCCGGCCTCGTTCGGGAGAATGGAGGCGTCCGCTATGACGGCCCGGATCTGGTCGACATATATCTCGCGGCGGGGCTTGCCCTCGCTGTCGCGCGCGCGGTTTATATAGATGAGATCGGGATGTATGCCGCTTTCGACCTTGCGGCAGTCGCGGCATACGCCGCAGGGGCGTTTTCCGCTTCCGGAGCACAGCAGCGCCTGCGCAAGCTTCAGCGCGAGGGCTTCGCGCGCGTCCGCGCTCTGCGATTCAACGATGCAGGCGTGGGAAAGCTTTTTTTCGGTGTTCTGCATCCGCCCTTACAGCTTGTAAAACTGTTCGACGTCCGTGACGAAAACCGCGGCGCCGCCGACACGCACGCGCTCCGGCAGCGTATAGCGGCCGCCGTCGAGCTCGGCGCCGACATCCTCCTCGCGGGAGTGGCTGCTCTTTTCTATGCATTGCAGGACCTCGCTCAGGCGCATGTTTTCAACGCCGACCATAAGGATCGTTTTCGGGCTGCGCAGAAAGCCGCCCTCTCCGTTCATCATCGTGGATATATATCCCTGTCTGGAAAGCTCGGAAGAGGCCGTGACGGCGTCCTCCCGGCTCATGACCGCGAATATAAGCTTCATTATATATTCCTCCCAATTCGGAGCTATTAATATATTCTACAATCTTGAGCAGATTTAGTCAACATCATTCGGCGGATAAACTTTTCCTTGCAATGCAGAGAAATTTATTATATATTTTACCGGATAAAAAACCGGCGGGATGCCGGGTAAAACAGAGAGGGTCTATGGAGCTTAGAAATTCTGTCGCTGCGCTGCTGCACGACGCGGAAAATATCAGACGCGATCTTCACCGCATACCGGAGACGGCATTTGAGGAATATGAAACGCGGGACTACGTTATCTCGCGGCTTGAAAAGTGTGAGCCAGACGAGATCGTCCGGCTCTCGGATACGGGCTTGAAGGCGGTATGGTACGCCAAAAACCCGGAGCGGACGGTGGCTGTCCGCGCGGATATGGATGGGCTGAATCTGAAGGAGCTCAACGACACGGACTATGTTTCCGTGCACGAGGGAAAGATGCACGGCTGCGGGCACGACGGTCACATGACGATGCTGCTGCTGCTTGCGGAGCTGCTGCATTCCTGCCATGACAGGCTCCGCGATAACGTCGTTCTGATCTTTCAGCCCGGCGAGGAGGGCAAGGGCGGCGCCCGTGTCATGATAAACGCCGGCGCGCTTTCAAACCCGAAGGTGGACCGGATATACGGCTTTCACCTCTGGCCCACCGTGCCGAAGGGAAAGATCGGCGTGCGGTGGGGCGAACAGATGGCCCAGAGCTGCGAGTTCGACGTTGTGGTAAAAGGCCGCAGCGCCCACGGCGCAAGCCCGCAGAAGGGGATAGACGCGATCGTTGCGGCGGCGGAGTTCATCGCGATACTCCAGACCGCGATAACGCGCAGCGTCGACCCTCACCAGGATGCGCTGCTTACGATCGGCCGTATCTCGGGCGGGGTTGCAAGAAACGTCATTGCGGACTCGGTCGAGATGAACGCAACACTTCGCGTGTTTTCCTCCGAGGTCTATAACCAGCTGCTCAAGCGGATACATTCGATGGCGGACGGCGTTGCGCTTGCCACGGGGGCGGAGTTCGAGATAATCGAACTGATGCAGTATCCGAGCGTGAGAAACCCGCGCTGGATGGTCGAGGAGTTTTACACCTATATGGA
>CAKSXP010000092.1 GCA_934515035.1 uncultured Oscillospiraceae bacterium | reverse complement strand
GGGCAGAGCTTTATGAGCGATCAGCTCACGAAGATAAAAACGCTCCGCGATGCTCTCAGTGAGATAAATCCCGTCTGCGAGCTCGAGGTGGACGGCGGTATTGACCCGTCAACGGCCCCGCTCGTGACGGAGGCCGGAGCCAATGTGCTTGTCGCGGGCTCCGCCGTGTTCGGAAAAGCGGACAGGGCCGCAGCCATAGCCGCTATCAGGGAGAGTGCAAGATGACGTTCTTTCCCGCTTCACTTGAAACACTTATCGAACGCTTCGCGTCCCTGCCGGGCATTGGCCGGAAGAGCGCGCAGCGTCTGGCTTTTCATATCCTGAGCCTGCCGGACGGCGAGGCCGAGGCTTTTGCGGAGGCGATATCCGACGCAAAGAAGAATGTCCACACCTGCCCTGTCTGCCAGAACCTGACGGACGGCGAGCTGTGCTCCATCTGCGCGAACGAAAAGCGCGACAAGACGACGATCTGCGTCGTAGCGGAGCCGCGCGACGTGCTGTCGATCGAGCGGAGCCGCGAATATGACGGCGTTTATCATGTCCTGCATGGCGTGCTCTCGCCGATGAGCCACATCGGGCCTGACGATATACGCGTTGCGGAGCTCGTTTCGCGCGTTGCCGCCGGCGGGGTGGAGGAGGTCATAATGGCGACCAACCCCGATACGGAGGGCGATACGACGGCCATGTATATCTCGCGCCTGCTGAAACCGTTTGAGGTAAAGGTGACGCGCCTTGCCTATGGCATACCCGTCGGCTCCAACCTTGAGTTTGCCGACGACGCGACCCTTCTGCGCGCCCTTGAGGGCCGGCGGGAGATGTGAAAAAACGATACCGGTCCAAAGCTGCCCCTGTTCGATTCGGCTTTCGAACAGGGGCAGACTTTTTTTAACGGCATTTTGGGCGGCTCAGAAACAGCGTCAGCCGCCTGCCTTGTCGTTTGCGTCGGTCCGGAGATATTTGTAAGGTGACGTAAAGCCACCTTCCGACGAGCCGGAGCCCACGAGACTGCCGGCTTTACGGAGATCGTCCCGGTGCACCTCAAAGGTGTATATGTCAAGTCCGGGATCGGACATATAGGATGTGGTCAGGACGTCGTTGGGAGTGCGGGAGTTCATCTTGTGCATGACGGAGCCGATCATGCGGCTCTCGCGGGTGTAGGCCGAGAGCCTGTACCGTATGCCCTCACGCTCAAACAGAGCCTGGACTTCCTGTGCTTCGGCTTCGCTGCGGAACTTGCGGAATTCGACCCATTTGCGTTTGAACAGCATTTTTTGCGTCTCCTTTCGATGTGTTTTGAAAATGGCGGCGCTGTGCTCAGCGCCGCCGCGTATCATTGTTCTGTCTGTGCCGCGGAGCTTTTGGGAGATTCGGTCCCGGTGTCCTTCACGGTTTCAACAAGCCCGCCCGCAAGGCCGGCGAGGCCCTGTATCTCGGAGGGGATGATGATCTTGGTCGCTTTGCCGTCTGCGGCTGCCGCAAAGGCCTCGAGCGCCCGGATCTTTATCACCGCGTCGGACGGGCAGCTCTCGTTTATGAGGCGGATGCCCTCCGCGGTGGCTGTCTGGACCTTGAGTATGGCTTCCGCCTGGCCCTCGGCCTCCAGAACGGCGGCCTGTTTCTTTGCGTCCGCGCGGAGTATGGCGGATTCTCGCTCGCCCTCGGCCTCGAGTATGGCGGCCTTTTTCTCGCCCTCTGCGCGCAGGATAGCTTCACGGCGCTGGCGCTCGGCCTTCATCTGCTTTTCCATTGCATCCTGTATCTCGCGCGGAGGCAGAATGTTTTTCAGCTCAACGCGGTTGACGCGGATGCCCCAGGGATCGGTCGCCTCGTCGAGGATGGTGCGCATCTTGCTGTTGATGACATCGCGGCTGGTCAGCGTCTGGTCGAGTTCCAGCTCGCCGATGATGTTTCTCAGCGTCGTGGCGGACAGGTTCTCGATAGCGGTTATGGGGTTTTCGACGCCGTAGGTATAGAGCTTGGGGTCCGTTATCTCGAAGTAAAGCACGGTGTCGATCTGCATGGTGACGTTATCCTTGGTGATAACGGGCTGGGGCGGGAAATCGTAGACCTGTTCCTTGAGGGAGACATTTTTTGCGACCCTCTCGATAAACGGGATCTTCATGTGCAGTCCGACGCTCCATGTACCGCTGTATGCGCCGAGGCGCTCGATGACAAAGGCACGGGCCTGCGGCACGATGCGGATGTTTTTGACGAGAATGGAAACGATGATGACAATAATGATAACAGGTGCGATGAATCCGGTGATATCAGGCATTGAACTTCCTCCTTTTTTGTGATCCGGTTCTTGTGTTTTCAGGCTTCGGCGTGTTCGCGGGCCTCTGCGACGATGAGCTTGACTCCGGATATCTCAAGAGCGTTGACCTTTGCGCCCTTTTCGATGATCTCGTCTCCGGCGGAGCGCGCCGTCCATGTTTTTCCGTCGATGGCGACCAATCCGGTCCCCTTCAGGTTGTCGATGCGTTCGGTGACGATGCCCTCCATGCCGATCAGGCGGTCGGCGTTCGTCGGTACGGTCCTGGAGTTTACGTATTTCTTTGCCAGCGGCCGGGTGAAGAAAAGCGTGACTCCGGAGATGATGACGAACCAGACGATCTGAAGCCAGACGGGCGCGCCGAAAAGCGCGCTGATGAGCGCCGCGGCGGAGCCTATTGCAAACCAGATAGAGGCCAGCCCGGCGGTCACGCCCTCTATGACGAGAAATATTACTATTGCGGCGGACCAGAATGCTATCATGGCAATTCCTCCTTCAGATGATCGATGTGCAGCGGATGCTGTCCGATGACTTCCGAATCGGTAAGATATCTGCCGGCAAGGCCGTTATACAGTTCCTTGACCCCGGTCCAGAGCTCTTTTTCCTTATCGGAAACGGGTCGGATCGGTACTGCGGGCGTGCCCGCGGCGACGGTATCGTCCGGTATCTCCGCGCGCTGCTTGACAACGGCGCCCTCCGCTATCACGGCCCACCGTCCTATGCGGGAGCCGATGCTGGTGACGGAGCACATGCCGATAACGGCCCAGTCGTCGATAAACCGGCTGTGCGCCACGGCGTTGTGGCCGATGGTCACATGCTCGCCGATCTGCGCGACGGTGTCGGGCGGCGCATGGACGACAACGCCCTCCTCGACGGAGGTAAAGTCGCCGATCTCTATGCGGCTGTAATCCCCGCGCACGACGGCACTGTGACCGATATAGCAGGACCTTCCGATCTTTACATTCCCGACGACCGTGGCGGTCGGACTTATATAAGTCCCCTCGCCGATCTCGGGAGTGTGCCCCTCAAATGACAGGATCATTTTGATTCCCTCTCTCTTTTTGGTTTGCAGGCTTATTGTACACGTTCCGGAAAGTGGAATGTCAACAGCTTTTTCGTATAGTTTATCAATATTTTAACATAGTATATGCAGTCTGACAATACAATAATATTCTGTGCCCGGAAGAACCTGATTTTACAGCGTTTCCGGGCTTGCACCAGCAGAGCGTGAAAGACCCTCCGCCAAAGCTTACAGCAGGCGGAGGGTCGCTTTTTTTCATGAATTCAACATTTCACAGGCGGGAATGTACAGGTTTATGCGCGGAAGGCGATGTCCTCGCGGCGCGGTCCGGTGGAGACCATGTGTATCGGGCAGGCGATCTTTTCCTCGAGGAAATCGACATAAGCCTTTGCCTCTGCGGGAAGCTCGGAATAGCTCTTGCAGCCGCGGATGTCGCACTTCCAGCCGGGCAGTGTCTCGAAAACGGGCTTTGCACGCTCGAGTCCCGGCGTCGTGGGAAACTTATCGGTGACGGTCCCGTCGATCTCGTATCCGGTGCAGACCTTGATCTCGTCGAGATAACCGAGAACGTCCAGACAGGTCAGAGCAGCCTCGGTCGCGCCCTGCACCATGCAGCCGTACCGCGTTGCCACGGTGTCGAACCAGCCGACTCTGCGGGGACGTCCGGTCGTCGCGCCGAATTCGCCCTTGTCACCGCCGCGGATGCGAAGCTCGTCCGCCTCCGCGCCGTGCAGCTCGCTGACGAAGGGTTCGGTCTGTGAGCCGACGCAGGAGGAATATGCCTTGGTGACGCAGACGATGTCCTTTATCGCCGTCGGGGGAACGGCCGCTCCGATGCAGCCGAAGCCGGCAAGCGTGTGGGACGAGGTGGTCATCGGGAAGATACCCAGGTCGGGATCCTTCATGGAGCCGAGCTGACCCTCAAGCAGTATGTTCTTTCCGGCGGAGAGCGCGTCGTGAACAAAGCTCACTGTGTCTCCGACGTAGGGGCGGATCTTCTCACCGAGAGCGAGAAGCTGTTCATAAAGCTGGCCGCCGTCCACGGCAGGCTTGCGGTAAAGGTGCTCAAAGAGAACGTTCTTGATCTCGAGCGCGGCGAAGAGCCTGCTGCGCAGACGTTCGGGCTCGAACAGGTCGCAGACCTGTATGCCGGTCTTTGCGTATTTATCGGAATAGAAGGGCGCTATGCCGCTCTTGGTGGAGCCGAAGGCTTTTCCGCCGAGACGCTCTTCCTCATAGCTGTCCTGAAGAATGTGATAGGGCATCAGAAGCTGCGCGCGCTCCGATACGAGAAGGTTAGGCGCCGGAACGCCCTGAGCCGTCAGACTGTCGAGCTCGTCAACAAGCTTCTGAATGTCGAGGGCAACGCCGTTTCCGATTATATTGGTAACATGGGGGTAAAATGAGCCGGAGGGGAGAGTGTGCAGCGAGAAGCGGCCGAAGTCGTTGATGATCGTGTGTCCCGCGTTGGCGCCGCCCTGAAAACGTATAACGACGTCTGAATTTTCGGCGAGCAGGTCGGTTATCTTGCCCTTGCCCTCGTCGCCCCAGTTTGCGCCCACTATTGCTTTGACCATTGATGTTGACCTCCGTTCGGATATAACAAGTTTTGCCTGGACTGACGGGTATCGGCCCCGTGCCGCCCGGCAGCGCCTCTTTTCGGCGCTTTTCGCCTTTCGGCTTTGGCGGACGGCGGCCCGTCCGCGTGATTAATTGTAGTATATGACGAAAGTATTTGCAAGAACAAAATTCGTCCTTTACTTTTTCACTTTAGTGCTATAATATATATCCGGGAATCATAAGAACAAGCGTTCGATATATATAGACAAATAATTAACATAATGTGAGGAACGATAATGAACAAAAATATGAAAAAACCCAGAAATATGGATATGTATAAGGCCATTCTTACCCTCAAAACAGTGGACGAATGCGTCAATTTTTTTGACGATCTGTGCACGGTGACAGAGCTGCGCGCGCTCGAGCAGCGCTATCAGGTCGCCGTCCTGCTCAGCAAGGGCCTTATCTATAACGACATTCTGGAGCAGACCGGAGCTTCCAGCGCAACTATCAGCCGTGTCAACAGGAGCCTGCAATACGGCAAGGACGGCTATGCCGTCGTATTTGAGCGCCTGGCCCAGCAGGAAAAAGAGGAGGACGGCGAGTGAGCGCCTATGGTCCGCTCGCGCACTGGTACGACGTTTTAACGGCGGATATACCATACGAAGAATTTGCCTCGTTTTTCGAGCGGATGTTCCGCGAAAAGGGCCGGAGGGAGATCAGAACTGTCCTCGATATGGCCTGCGGCACGGGAACGCTCACGTGTATGCTCGCCGAGCGCGGGTATGAGATGATCGCGGTCGATGCGTCGGAGGATATGCTTTCGGAGCTTTGTGCAAAGTCGGAAAATACCGGCGGTGTCAAGCCGCTCATCATCTGTCAGCCGCTGGACGAGCTGGATCTTTACGGTACGGTAGACGCCGCCGTGTGCAGTCTTGACGGAATAAACTACATACCGAAGGAGGAGCTGCCGGAAATTTTCCGAAGGCTCCATCTTTTCGTTGAACCGGACGGTATGCTGATGTTCGACCTGAACACGCCGGAGCGTCTGCGTTCGCTCGACGGCGAGCTTTTCGCCGACGAGGCGGAAGGACTTCTGTGCCTCTGGCGCGCGGAGTTCGACGAGGACGAGGAATGTCTGTTCTACGGGATGGACATTTTTTCCCAGATCGGCAGCGGACTCTGGCGGCGCGAGGAGGAAGAGCACATCGAGTATGCCCACGAACCGGAAATGCTGCGCCGCATACTCGAGAGCGAGGGCTTTACGGACATCGAAATATTGAAAGACGGGCCGCAGAACACGGAAGGGCGCATCTTTATCACGGCCCAGAACACGCCGCACTGAGTGGAGGAAAACTATGGACAGGATCATACGCGCGGTATCCGGCGACGGAAGCGCGAAAATATCGGCTATATATGGCAGGGACCTGACAGAGCGGGCCAGAACGATACACAATCTGACGCCTGTTGCAAGCGCGGCGCTGGGGCGCACGCTCTGCGCGGCGTCCATGCTCGGCGAGCTTCTCAAGGAAGAGGACGGAACGCTGACAATGCGCATAAACGGCGGAGGACCGCTCGGAAGCGTGATAGCGGTCTCCGATTCCGGCGGAAATGTGCGCGGCTATGTGCAGCACCCGGACGTTGATCTTCCGCTCCGCGCGGACGGAAAGCTGGACGTCGGCGGCGCCGTCGGCAGGGACGGTATGCTGACTGTCAGCCGCGACATCGGACTCAAGGAGCCGTATATCGGAAGCACGGCGCTCGTCAGCGGAGAGATAGCGGAGGACGTTACGAGCTATTATGTCTCCAGCGAACAGGTGGGCGCGGCCTGCGGGCTGGGCGTGCTGGTGGATACCGACCGCTCTATTCTGACGGCCGGAGGATTTCTTGTACAGCTGATGCCGTCCGCGGATGAAGAGACGACAGCAAAGCTGGAGGAGAATATATCGCGGATGAAGCCCGTGACAGAGCTGCTGTGCAGCGGCGGTCTTGAAGCCGTGGTCGAGGGCGTCATGGCCGGGCTGGAGCCCAGGATACTTGCCGAGGTTCCCGTCGAATACCGGTGCTATTGCAGCCGTGAGCGGGTGCTTGGAGCCATGGCAAGCATCGGACGCGAGGAGCTGGAGGAGATGATCGCTTCCGGAGAGGAAACGGAGGTCAGCTGCCAGTTCTGCGACAGCGTGTACCGCTTTTCGCCGGAGGAGCTGAGAGGGCTTCTGGAACAGCAGGAAGAGAATTGATTTTGCGTTTATAAATACTTGACAAGGCGGAAGTGCTTTAGTATAATCATAGAGCTGTTGTTTGGGAGCATAGCTCAGCTGGTTAGAGCACCTGCCTTACAAGCAGGGGGTCACTG
>CAKSXP010000091.1 GCA_934515035.1 uncultured Oscillospiraceae bacterium | reverse complement strand
GCCGGAACCGAACTGGTCCTGGTCTCCGGATTCCGTCTATCCCGCGAACGAGCCGGAGCCCCCGCTGCCCTATGAGCACTACGAGGATCTGGACCTTTCTCTGTGGGAACGCTATGTTTGAGAGGTGAGCATGATGACAGACGAAAAACTTCTTGAGATACTGGAAAACAAGCTCGCCCGGCTTGAAGCCGCGGAGGCCTGCCGCAACCTCATGGGCAAATACAGCTATTACCACACCGCGTTCCGCAACAATGAGTATATAGACCTCTGGGCAAAGCGCGACGACGATCTGCTGGTCATGCCCTGGGGCTCCTATCACGGCTTTGAGGGCGTCAGGGCCTGCTATCTGAGCGACCACGGCGACAGAAGCGATCCCGCGGTATATGCAACGCTCGGCGGAGCGGTCATGATGCACGAGATGGACACCGAGGTGCTCGAGGTCGCGGAGGACGCAAAGACCGCGCGCGGCTGCTGGCTCAGTCAGGGACACGAGACCTATGTCTCGCGCGAGGGCGGCCCGACGGACTTCGGCAAGGGAGAAGAGGCCCACGCCGAGTGGTGCTGGGGCAAATATCAGGTCGATTTTATCCTGGATGCCGACGGACAGTGGCGCATCTGGAAGCTCCGGCTTTTCCCGATGTTCAAGGCCGAGTACGGCACGAGCTGGGTCGCGGCCGAACAGCCCAGCCCTGAGGATTACAGCTTCGTCAGGGAGGCCGAGATGGCCGCGTCCATGTGGACCTATTCGCCGACGGAGATCTATCCGGCAAACGAGCCGGAGCCCCCGCTGCCGTACAGGACCTATTCCGAGGCAAATCTGACTTTTGAGGAGGCGGGAAAATGACCGAAAAACTGACTGCGCTGCTGCACGAGGCCGAACGGCTGGAGGCTGTGCAGGCCTGCCGCAACCTTATGGGCAAATACAGCTATTATCACACCGCGTTCCGCAATCTTGAGTATGTTGAGCTCTGGGCAAAGCGCGAGGACGATATCCTCGTCATGCCCTTCGGCATATTCGACGGCTGGGAGGGCGTTAAGCGCTGCTATGTCGACATGCACGGGGACCGCAGCATTCCGGAGGATGCGGAGATGCTCAAGGGGCTCATGATGGTGCACGCCATGGACACGGAGGTCATCGAGGTCGCCGCCGACGGCATGACCGCAAAGGCTTCCTTCATAAGTCCGGGACACGAGACCGCGCCCGCACCCGGAAAGGATAAGGGGACCTGGTGCTGGGGCAAATATGAGGTCGACTTCATAAAGGAGGACGGCGTCTGGAAATTCTGGCACATGACGCTGTATCCGATATTCCTGACCCCGGTGGACCGGAGCTGGGGCCTGCCCACGCTTGAGGAGCTTGACGGGCCGAAGGAGACGCCGAACATGCCCTGTGACCGCTCTCTTGAAAAACCGTTCTGGGAGTACGGAAAGAACGCCGTATACCCCGAAAACGAGCCGCGCCTGCCGCTGCCCTACGATACGTTCTGATAAATGAAAAACGGCCCTCCGCAAGACGGACAAAATCTTGCGGAGGGTATTTTTTATTCCTTTTCGGCTTTGGCCTCGCAGTAGATGCAGCGATAGGTGCGCGATTCGCGGTCGGTGAGCTTGAAAACCTGGTCGATCTTCGTCTCAACGGAGGTTATGCACCTTGGGTTTTTGCACCTTATGACGTTTACCACGCGCTCCGGCAGAGCCGGGTTGCGCTTTTCGACCTTTTTCCCGTCCCTGATGATGTTTACGGTGATGTTTGGGTCGATATAGCCGAGCACATCCAGGTCCAGATCGATGTTCTCGTCGATCTTTATGATGTCCTTTTTGCCCATCTTGCGGCTTGCGGCGTTCTTGATTATCGCAACGGAGCAGTCAAGGTCTCCAAGGTTCAGAATGCTGTAAAGCTCCATGCTTTTGCCCGCCTCGATATGGTCGATGACGATGCCGTTTACGATCGAGTCTATGTTCATTTATTCTACCTCCAGCAGCTTGAGAATGAGCGCCATGCGGATGAATTTGCCGTATTCGACCTGGCGGAAATAGCAGGCGCGCGGATCGTCGTCTATCTCGGTCGATATCTCGTTGACGCGCGGCAGGGGATGCATGATCGCAAGGTCGCTCTTTGCGTTTGAGAGCTTGCTTTTCGTGAGAATGTAGCTGTCCTTCAGGCGGACATAATCCGCCTCGTTGAAGAAGCGCTCGCGCTGGACGCGTGTCATATAGAGAATGTCGAGCTGCGGCATGACTTCTTCAAGGTCGCGGGTTTGGACATAGGGAATGCCGTTCTTCTTCAGTATGTCCTTTTTGATATAGCTTGGCAGCTTCAGTTCGTCGGGAGAGATAAGAACTATCTTGTTGTTGTCGTATCTGGACAGTGCGGTTATCAGCGAATGTACAGTGCGGCCAAATTTGAGGTCGCCGCAGAAGCCGACGGTAAGACCCGAAAGACGCCCCTTTTCGCGCGTGATGGTGAGCAGGTCGGTCAGCGTCTGCGTCGGGTGGTTGTGGCCGCCGTCGCCCGCGTTGATGATAGGAACGGTCGAGCGCATGGAAGCGACAAGCGGCGCGCCCTCCTTGGGATGGCGCATTGCGATTATGTCCGCATAGCAGCCGACGGTGCGCACTGTGTCGGAAACGCTCTCTCCCTTTGAGGCGGAAGAGCTGGAAGCCTCGGAAAAGCCTATGACATTTCCGCCAAGCTCATACATCGCGGCCTCAAAGCTCAGGCGCGTCCGGGTCGAGGGCTCGAAAAACAGTGTTGCAAGCTTTTTGAAACGGCATTTTTCGCGGTACAGCTCCGGGTGAGCGATAATGTCGCCGGCGACGGAGATAAGCTCGTCGATCTCACCGGTCGAAAGGTCGAGTATGTCTATAAGATGCTTCATTCTTTTCCTCCTTTTATCCAGCTCTCGTCCGAAGGATCATTGCGGAAGGCGAGCAGTCTTTCAACGTCCTCGGGAGAGATATAGCCGGTGTCGGCGGCGCAGCGGGCGACGAGATCGAAGCTCGTCAGACTGACGCTGCGCACTCCGGCGGCCTCCAGACGCTCTATGCCCGTCTTCATGCCGTAGGTGAATATGCTCACGACGCCGAGGACGTCGGCGCCCGCCCTGCGCAGAGCCTCCACGACCTCGAGGACGCTGCCCGCCGTGGAGATGAGGTCCTCGATGACGACGACCTTCTGCCCCGGCGTCAGGCGGCCCTCGATCTGGTTCCGGCGGCCGTGGTCCTTTGTGCCGGAGCGGACGTAGCCCATCGGCAGACCGAGAATGTGACCGGCAATGGCGGCGTGGGCGATACCGGCCGTGCTTGTGCCCATCAGGACCTCACAGCCGGGAAATTCGCGCGTTATGGTCTCGGCAATCGCGTTTTCAACGTGCCCGCGCACTGTGACGTCCGTCAGGATGAGCCGGTTGTCGCAGTAGACGGGGCTCTTGATGCCGCTGGCCCAGACAAACGGCTCTTCCGGGCGGAAATAGACCGCCTGTATCGCGAGAAGATCCCGCGCGATGATTTGTTCTCTCGATTCGCTCATTTTTCCTCTCCTTTGAATCCTTCAATACATTTTCTATAAGCTTCCAAGGGGTCGGCCGCGCGGGTTATCGGACGGCCGACAACGATATAGTCGCACATGAGTTCCCGCGCGCGTTCCGGCGTCGTAACGCGCTTCTGGTCGTCCGAGGCGCTGTCCGCAAAGCGGATGCCGGGCGTGACGGTGAGGAAGCCGCAGCCGCAGGCGGCTTTGACCTTTGCGCTCTCGAGCGGGGAACAGACAACGCCGTCAAGGCCCGCGCGTGCCGCGTTTCCGGCATAGGCGAGGACCGTTTCCTCAAGTCCGCGGTCTATCAGAAGCTCGGAGCGCATACGCGCCTCGTCGGTCGAGGTGAGCTGCGTTACGGCGATGAGATTCGGGCGCGTGCCGTCGGGACGCGTCAGCCCCTCGAGCGCCGCCTCCATCATTGCGCGGGTCCCCGCGGCGTGGACGTTTACCATGTCGATGTCCAGTGCGGAGAGAACGCTCATCGCGCGCTTTACGGTATTGGGTATGTCGTGCAGCTTCAGATCAAGGAAGATGCCGTGGCCACGTTTCTTGATCTCCCGCACGATCTGCGGCCCCTCGGCGTAAAACAGCTCCATCCCGATCTTGAGAAAGGGCTTTTCCTCCCGAAAGACGGAGAGAAAATCGAGCGTTTCGCTGCCGGAAGCAAAGTCACAGGCTATAATCACGTCTTTTCCCATCAGTGTGCGCCTCCCGTTATATCCGCAAGATTAGTTATCCTTAAACGAGACATTTCCTCCGGAAGTGCCTCTATTATATCCTTACAGGCGAATGGATTCACCAGGTTTGCCGCGCCGACCTCCACCGCACGCGCGCCGGCCAGCATCATCTCGATGACGTCGCGCGCCGAAGAGACGCCGCCCATGCCGACAACGGGGATGCTCACGGCCTCATAGACCTGCCAGACACAGCGGAGCGCGACAGGGAACACCGAGGGACCCGACAGGCCGCCGGTCGTGTTTCCCAGCAGGGGTCTGCGCATGCGCAGATCGATGCGCATACCCATCAGAGTGTTTATCAGCGAAACGCCGTCGGCGCCTGCGCCTTCGACGGCACGGGCGATTTCGGCGATATCCGTGACGTTGGGAGTGAGCTTGACGATGAGCGGCTTTTTGCAGACCCTTCGCACGGCCCGCGTTACCTCCGCCGCGCTTTCGGGAGAGGTGCCGAAGCTCATGCCGCCGTCGTGGACGTTTGGACAGCTTATGTTCAGCTCGATCCAGCCGACCTGCGCCTGCGCGGACAGGCGCTCGGCACACTCGACATATTCGGCTGTTGAAAAGCCGCTGATGTTAGCCATCACGGGTTTGCGGAAGAAGGTTCCGATCTCGGGCAGTTCACGGTTTATCACGGCGTCCAGACCGGGGTTCTGGAGTCCGACGCAGTTGAGCATCCCGCTGTCACACTCCGCTATGCGAACGCCGCTGTTTCCGAAGCGCGGATGCAGCGTCGTGCCCTTGAAAGAGAAGCTGCCGAGGATGTTGACATCGTAAATTTTAGAAAACTCACGGCCGTATCCAAAGCAGCCGCTTGCGGCGATCACGGGATTGTCCAGCATCACGCCGCAGAGCTTGACTGTTGTGTTCACCATTTGATCTCCTCCTTCAAAAGTACGGGACCGTCGCGGCAGATGCGCTTTGCGCCGTACTTTGTTTCACAGGTGCAGCCCATGCAGGCGCCGAAGCCGCAGCCCATGCGCGATTCAAAGCTGTACTGTCCGCCGCAGCCCGTCGCATCGTAAACGGACCTGAGCATCGGCTCCGGCCCGCAGGCGAAGCAGTAGTCAAATGGACGAGCCTCGTCCAGCAGACCGGTCACAAAGCCCTGTTTGCCAAGGCTTCCGTCCGCTGTAGAAACAAGAACGTCTATGCCGAGCTCCGCAAACATCGAAAGGCCGAAAGCATTCTCGCTTTTGTTGAAGCCGAGCAGGGCCGTGCATTTTTTACCCTGTGCAAGAAGGCTTTTCGCCAGCGCGTACATCGGCGGGACGCCCGCGCCGCCGCCGATCAGCAGACTGTGCTCCCCGGCTTTCGCGGTGTCATAGCCGTTGCCGAGCCCGGTCAGGATATCCAGCTCCGCGTTCCGGCCGAGGCGGGACATGTATTCCGTGCCGCGCCCGACGACCTTGTATATGAGGAACAGGCTGCCCTCGTCCCAGTCGCAGACCGATATGGGGCGTCGGAGATAGAACCCGTCCAGCCTTATATTCACGAACTGGCCCGGGCGGGTGACTGCCGATGCGTCGCCCGAGAGCGACATCGCGTAAACGTCTTTTGCCGCCCGGATGTTGAAATCTACCTTGAAGCGCTTGTTATCCACCGTATACGATCTCCCCTCCAACCATAGTCATGAGGCATTTTCCCCTCACGCGCATTCCCTCAAACGGGGTCGCGCGTCCAAGGGAAAGAAATTGTTCGGGATCGACCGTGTATTCCCCGTTCAGATCGAAAACCGTAAGGTCGGCCGGCGCGCCCTCGTTTATCCCGCAGGACAGTCCGAAGCGGCGGCAGGGACCCACGCTCATGAGAGTTACGAGCCTTTCAAGGCTTATGATGCCTTTTTCGACCAGTCCCGTGTAGAGGACCGGGAAGGCGGTCTCAAGCCCGACGATGCCGTTGAGGCTTTTTGCAAGGCCGCCGGATTTTTCATCCGCGGAGTGCGGCGCGTGGTCGGTCGCGATCATTTCAAGGGTGCCGTCCTGTATGCCCTGCAAGAGAGCTTCGCGGTCCGCTTCGGAGCGTATCGGCGGATTCATTCTGAACCTGCCGTCGTCGCGCAGATCATTGTCGCAGAGCAGAAGATAGTGCGGCGCAGTCTCGCCCGAGACGTCCAGACCGGCACGTTTTGCCCGGCGTATCAGTCCGACGCTCTCCTTTGTGGAGACGTGGCAGACATGATAGGCGCAGCCCGTCTCTGCGGCAAGACCGATATCCCGCTCCACCATGCGCCATTCGCTCTCGGAACTTATCCCTTTGTGCGAATGGACGCAGCAGTACTCTCCGTCGTGGATATATCCGCCGCGAAGCAGGCTCTCATCCTCGCAGTGGGCGACGACGAGCTTGCCAAGGGCTTTGGCCCGGAGCATCGCCTCCTTCATAAGCGCGGGATCCTGCACGCCCCTGCCGTCGTCGGAGAAGGCGGCAACGCTGCCGGCCATGCCCTCAAGGTCTGCAAGCTCCGTTCCCTTTTCGCCCACGGTCAGCGCGCCGTATGGCAGAACGCGGACGCGGGCGCTCTTTTTTATCGCGGCGAGCTCCGCTTCCAGATGCTTCGGCGAGTCGGGCACGGGGGAGAGGTTCGGCATCGCGCAGACGGTAGTAAAACCGCCGTGTGCCGCGGCGAGCGTGCCGGAGAGCATGGTCTCCTTATAAGAAAAACCCGGCTCACGCAGATGAACATGCACATCTGTGAAGCCGGGAAAAACGAACGCACCGTCATATTTAAAAACAACGCCCCCAGAATTTTTGGGAGCTTCGGAAGAAACGGAAACAATAAGGCCGTCGGAAACAACTATATTGCGCCGGAGAAAAGAGCCGTTCAGAAAAACATTTGCGCCTGTGATCGTATAAGTCATTTGCCGGGATCACCTCTAATTTCATTTTATTTTGGCGGGCGGCCGGATTCCTGCCGCCTGTCAGTTATTCTATCGGATGGCGCGCCCATTGTCAATTGATGTTTCGGATAGATTTTGGCGGCAAAAGGGTGTATAATTGAGCATCACTATACAAGCGGGAGGTCCTGCGCATGAGCACGCTTCTTATCAAAAACCCGGAATGCGTTGTCACCTGCGACGGCGGCGACAGAGTATTAAAAAATACAGATATCCTTATCAG
>CAKSXP010000090.1 GCA_934515035.1 uncultured Oscillospiraceae bacterium | reverse complement strand
TGCCCAGGCCGCCCCGCAGGGCCAGCACCGTGCCGCCGGAGAGCCGCTTGCCCAGCATCTCGCCGATACGCTCCGTTTCCTCCGGGCTGTGGGACATATACTCCACCGGCTGCACCTCCTCGCACTTAAATCGTCTCATTATAGCACGGCAGCGTGAAATGCGCCATAAAAATAGTTTTGATTTCCTTTGCGAGTCCTTTTTAAACAAACCGGGGGCGCGTTTTTTGTAAAAACGCGCCCCCGGTCAAGGCAAACTATATTCTTTACACGCCAAGAAGCGACGCAAGGACGATGGACATATACTTGTCGTCCGCGCTCGCGCTGCGCGAGGTCAGGATGATGGGCACCTTCGCGCCGCAAACCGTGCCGCAGGTGCGTCCGCCGCCGGTCGTCGTTATGCTCTTTGCAAGCACGTTGCCGACAACGATATCCGGCACGATGATTATATCAACGTCTCCCGCAACGGGGCTTTCATAGCCCTTGATCCTCGCCGCCTCGGCGTTCATGCACAGGTCATAGGATATCGGGCCCTCGACGATGCAGTCCTTAATCTCGCCGCGTCTGTTCATCTCCTTGAGCTCGTGTGCGTCAACGGTCTCCGGCATTTTGGGGTTCACGTTCTCGACCGCCGCAATGACGCCGACCTTCGGGCACTCGACCCCGAGCTTTTTGAAAACTTCAACGGCGTTATTGATGAGGATCTCCTTCTGGCTGAGCGTCGGATAAGTCATGAGTCCGACGTCGGTGATACCGAACACCTTGTGATAGTTCGGCGACTCCATCAGCGCGACCAGCGACAGGGAGCCGTTTTTGCGTATTCCGGTATCGCGGTTGAGCGCCGCCTTCATAAGTGTCGCCGTCTCGAGCTTTCCTTTCATGATGCAGTCGAGCTGGCCGAGGTTGACGGCCAGCATGGCCGCGGCAAGCGATTCGGCCGTATCCTCCGTGTTTACGACGCGGGGCACGGGCAGATCGGTTATGGTGGACCATATCTTTACGATCTCTTCTTCACGCCCGATAAGAGTGGGAATGACCAGGTTGTCGCGTACCGCATCTGCAATGGCCTCCAGCGTGTGCGCGTCCTGAGCCTCGATAACGCCGAGACGTCCCCTCTTTTCACTGCCGTCGATCATACTCCTGATATCCGCAAAGCTTTTCAAGGCGAAACTACCCTTTCCATATATATAATATTTTGTCTGCATTATCGACATTTAGTTCTGTTATTTGAATTATATCATGTATAACATCTTATGTCCATATATACAGGTCAAATAGTCCTCCCGAAAACAGCACCAAAGCGTGGCAAATCTGCAACACTCGTGCATTTTGAGAAAAATGCAGGCACGGTCTGTTCCGTGCCTGCACTGCTGATTACTTTATTTCGTTCCGAAAATGCGGTCTCCCGCGTCGCCGAGTCCGGGGATGATATATCCGTGATCGTTCAGGTGGCTGTCCTTTGCGGCGACGAAGATATCGACGTCGGGATGCGCCTTCTGCATCGCGGCGATGCCCTCCGGCGCGCCGATGATGCACATGAGCTTGATGTGCTTGCAGCCGTATTTGTTCTTGAGGAAGTCGCAGGCCGCGATCGCGCTGCCGCCGGTGGCAAGCATCGGGTCAACAACGATGACCTCGCGCTCGGAGATATCGGGGGGCATTTTGCAGTAATACTCGACCGGCTCGAGCGTCTCCGGGTCGCGGTAGAGTCCGATGTGTCCGACCTTTGCGGAGGGGATGAGCTGGAGCATACCGTCCACCATGCCGAGTCCGGCGCGGAGGATGGGCACCACCGCGAGCTTCTTGCCGGACAGGCGCTTCACTGTCGCCTTTGCAACGGGGGTCTGTATCTCGACCTCCTCCACGGGGAGGTCGCGCGTTGCCTCATAGCACATGAGCATTGCGATTTCGGAGACAAGCTCGCGGAACTCCTTGACGCCGGTGTTTTCGTCGCGGAGTATGGACAGCTTGTGCAGTATAAGCGGGTGATCAAACACGTGAACGGTACTCATATATCTTTTTCTCCTTCATTCATTCTGGCCTGACGCTCTCTCTCCGCCTGCGACAGGCGCAGATAGACAGGTAAAAGTCCGGCGGCGTCCGCTGCCGGCTTGTCCTGAGCCGCCATGCAGACGCCCCAGGCGCTCTGCGTCCGTATCGGTTCGGGAGCCAGAGCAGCGTCAAGGCCGCATATTTTCAAGTGATTATAGCACAAACACGCACCGTCTCCAACAACAAATATCGTTTTTCCGCAATTTTTAATATCTTCGGCCAGTTCCTGAAGCGATATCGCCCTGTCGCGGCACAGTCTTACGGGCTTTTCCCCGTCGATCTCGAACAGCGCGTTGTATATCTGGCCGCGCCGCGCGTCCATCGCGCCGCAGATGAGCGCGCCCTGCCCGAAGGCAACGCCGTTCCAGGCCATGGCCTCGAGCGTCGAAACGCCGACGGCGGGCTTTTCGCTGCCCCAGCACAGGCCCTTGACCGTGGCAACGCCGATGCGTATGCCCGTGAACGAGCCGGGCCCGTACGATACGGCTATGCGATCCACCTGAGAGAGCTCCGTCTCCGTGTTGCGGAGCATGTCCTCCGCCATCGGCAGCAGCGTGCGGCTGTGGGTCAGTCCGCTGTGCTGAAAATACTGCGCCACCAGTTCGCCGTCGCGCACGAGCGCGGCCGATGCGCTCTTCGCGCTGGCCTCAAATCCAAGCGTCAGCATGGTTCTCCCTCCTCAACGGTTATCTCGCGCGAGTTCTCCCCCGTTTTGCGGAAGATAACGCGCCATTCGCTGCCATCAAAGGCTTCCTCGACGTTTTCGCTCCACTCGACGGCACAGATGCCGTCCCTGGCAAGGTAGTCCTCCCAGCCGATGTCGAAAAGCTCGTCGGCCGAGCCGAGGCGGTACATATCAAAATGGAAAAGCTCCGTTTTCCCCGGCGCGGAATATTCGTTCACTATCGTGAAGGTCGGACTGCACACGCGGCAGTCGAGGCCCAGGCCCCGCGCCATTCCGCGCACGAGCGCCGTTTTGCCGCTGCCCAGCTCGCCATACATCGCAACGATGCTGCCCGCGGGCAGCCGTCCGGCAAGCTCCTGCCCGATCTTCTCGGTATCCTGTTCGGAATTTGAAAGATAAACCATCTTCGTCACAGCTCCATATTCGCATAGGCGTTGAGGTCGGACCCCGCCCGCACGCCCGCGAGAAATTCATAATATCCCTGTGCGCCGATCATCGCTCCGTTATCGCCGCAGAGACGGAGCGGCGGCATATACAGCTTCTTCCCCGCCTTCTGCGCGGCGCGCTCAAAATCGGCGCGGATGCGCGAGTTTGCCGCAACGCCGCCGGCCACGACCAGCCTGTCATAGCCCAGCTCCTCCGCGGCGGCCATCGCGCGCGGCACGAGCATGTCCGAAACGGCGGCGCAGAACGACGCCGCAAGCGAGGCTCTGTCCAGCTCCTCGCCCTTCTGCTGCGCGTTGTGCGCGATGTTTATGACCGCCGTCTTGAGTCCGGAAAAGCTCATGTCATAGGGCGCGCCCTCGATATGTACGCGCGGCAGGGCATATTTTTTGTCGTCGCCGCCTTTCGAAAGCTCGTCCACGGGCTTGCCGCCGGGATAGCCCAGCCCCAGCACGCGGGCCGTTTTGTCAAAGCACTCTCCCGCTGCGTCGTCCCGCGTCGCGCCGAGGATGCGCATGTCGGTGTAGCCGCGCACATCCACGATGAGCGTGTTGCCGCCGGATATCGCAAGGCAGAGAAACGGCGGCTCAAGCTCCGGATATGCAAGGTAGTTCGCCGCGATATGCCCCCGGATGTGGTGCACCGGAACGAGCGGTACGCCCAGCGTCAGGGCCGCCGCCTTGGCGAAGTTCACCCCGACCAGCACGGCGCCGATAAGCCCCGGCGCATAGCTGACCGCGACGGCGTCAATATCCTTTTTGGACACCTTTGCTTCAATCATCGCCCGTTCCGCCAGTTGTGATATGACCTCGACGTGTGAGCGCGAGGCGATCTCCGGCACGACACCGCCGTAAACGGCGTGCAGATCCGCCTGGGAGAATATCTGATCGGTCAGAATTTCGCGCCCGTCGCGCGTCAGCGCAACGGCGGTCTCGTCGCAGGTGGATTCTATTGAAAGTATTATCATTTCAGGAAAGCTCCTTCCTTCAAGATGAGCTTCATCAGTATAGCATCTTCGTTTTCTTTTGGGTAGTAATTTTTCCTCCGCCCGACCGGCAGGAAGCCGAGCTTTTCATAAAGCGCCCGGGCCGCTGTGTTGGACTGCCTGACCTCAAGGTTTATCTCCCCGGCGCCCATTTCCGCGCACCGGGCAATGCCCTCCCGCAGCAGCCGTTCCCCGAGGCCGAGACCGCGGTACGGCGGGAACACGCCGATCCTGACGACCTCCGCCTCGTCCAGAACGTGCATCATGCAGATATACCCCCACACACCGCCTTCCGAAACACCGGCGAGGAAAAGGTGGTGCTCATCCGGAAGCTGCGAGGCAAACACCGCCTCATCCCAAAAGTCATCCTCATGCGTGAAGCATCCGGTATCCTTTTGAGCTATTTCCGAGAGCATTGGTCTCTCCACAGGCAATATTTCACTTTGCATCATACCAGCTCCCGCCCGAATGCGCCTCCACCGTCAGCGGAACGGAGAAGCTCACGGCGTTCCCCATCTCTTCGGTGAGGATGTTTTTGACCAGCTCCGCATCGCCTTCGCCGCACTCGACGATCAGTTCGTCGTGCACCTGCAAAACGAGCTTTGCATCCGGACATTCGCTGCCCAGCCGCCTGTGGACGTTTATCATCGCAAGCTTTATCACGTCAGCCGCGGTGCCCTGTATGGGCATATTCAGCGCGACGCGCTCGCCGAAGGAACGCAGGTTGAAGTTGGAGGACTTCAGCTCCGGCAGAGGGCGGCGGCGGCCGAACTGCGTCACGGCAAAGCCGTCCTCCCTTGCCTTTTCAACGGCGCGCTTCATATAGTCGCGCACTCCGTGGTATTTTTCGAGATAGGCGTCGATATAGGCCCTGGCCTCCTGCTGGGAGACCTTTATATCCTGCGCCAGCGAGAACGCGGAAATGCCGTAAACGATGCCGAAGTTGACGGCCTTGGCGTGGCTGCGCTGTGTCGGCGTGACCTCGTCCAGCGGCACTCCAAAGACCTGCGAGGCCGTGACGGCGTGTATGTCCTCGCCGTGCAGAAAAGCGTTTTTCATCGCCTCGTCCCCCGAGATATGCGCAAGGATGCGCAGCTCGATCTGGCTGTAATCGGCGTCGACGAGCACTCTGCCCGCGGGCGCGACGAACATCCGGCGTATCTCGCCGCCAAGCTCGCGGCGGATGGGAATGTTCTGAAGATTCGGCTCCGCCGAGGACAGCCGCCCCGTCGCGGTGACGGTCATCTGGAACCGGGTGTGGACCCTGCCGTCCGGCGCAATGACCTTCAGAAGCCCGTCGGCATAGGTCGATTTAAGCTTTGCAAGCATACGGTAATCGAGTATCTGCCCGACTATCGGGTGCTTGCCGCGCAGAGCCTCAAGCACGTCCGCGTTGGTGCTCCAGCCGGTCCTTGTCTTTTTCCCGGCGGGCAGCATCAGCTTTTCAAAGAGTATCGCGCCGAGCTGCCGCGTGGAGTTGATGTTGAACTCCTCTCCCGCCAGCTCGTATATCGAGAGCGCGAGCTTATCTATCCCATCCTTCAGGCTGTCGCCGAAGGATGAAAGCTCCTTTTTATCGACAAGAAAACCCGTCCGCTCCATATCCGCCAGCACGCGGCAGAGCGGCAGCTCCATTTCGTGCAGAAGTCTGTCCATGCCCGTTCCGCGCAGCTTTTCCTCAAGCGCGCCGCGCAGGAAAAACACGGCCTCCGCCCCCTGCATCTGTTCGCCGCAGTATCTTGACGAGATATTTTTAAGCTCATATCCGTTATCAGTTGGCTCAAGCAGATAAGCCGCCAGAGCCGTGTCAAAACAGAAGCCATCTGCGGGAAGCCCTTCGTCCAGAAGGCGGACGATCAGATCCTTGACGTTGTGGGAAACGAGCTTCACCTCTCCGGAGAACAGCCAGCAGAGAAACTCGCGGCTTTCCATCGGCAGAGCGCCGCCGTCGAGCGTGTAAACGCTTTTCCCGTCGCAAAGCTCAAGCTCCTCGGGCCGGCCGGGCACATATACGGCGATATATTCCGCGCGGGAAACAGCCTCCCTTATCTCATCCGGCAAAGCGGCTCGCCTTTCGCAGGCCTTTCGTGCGGACGCCGGCGCGGCAGGCGCTTCCCCGTCCCGCTCGACGCCCCATTTTTCGATGAACCGCGTGAAGCCGAGTCTGGTAAAAATGTCGTATACGGCGGTGCCGTAGCGCTGCTCGAACAGTGCCTTCTGCGGCTCGAAATCGAGCGGAGCATCGGTTTTGATGGTCGCAAGGGAATAGGACATTTTCGCGCTCTCCGCGCCCTCGGCGAGCTTTTTCCGCACTCCGGGCTTTACGTCCAGCGTCTCGAGCCCGGCATATATCTCCTCCAGGCTGCCGAAGCGCCGGATAAGGTCGAGCGCCGTCTTTTCGCCGACGCCGGGCACGCCCGGTATATTGTCCGAGCTGTCGCCCATCAGAGCCTTGAGATCGACCATTTTCGGCGGTTCAAAGCCATATTCCTCCTCAAAGCGCGCCGGGGTATAGTCCGTCGTTTCGGTCTGTCCCATGCGCGTTTTGACGTGTTTCACGGTGACGCGGTCGTTGATGAGCTGAAAGCTGTCCTTGTCCCCCGTGACGACGACGCAGTCCCAACCGGTCTCTGCGCACCTGCGGCTGACCGTGCCGATAATGTCGTCGGCCTCATATCCCTCGAGCTCGAGGCGCAGAACGCCCATCGCGTCCAGCACCTCTTTCAGCAGCGGCATCTGAACGGCAAGCTCCTCCGGCATACCCTTGCGCTGGGCCTTGTAGCCGTCGAACTGCCTGTGGCGGAAGGTCGGCGCGGCAAGGTCAAACGCAACGCACAGCGCCTCCGGAGCTTCGTCGCCGAGCAGCCTGTGCAGTATGCTCAGAAATCCGTAGATCCCGTTTGTCGGCGTTCCGTCCGGCGCGTTGAGCATCCTTATGCCGTAATAGGCTCGGTTGACGATGCTGTTGCCGTCAAGGATCATCAGTTTCATAGATCGTATATCTCCGTAAACTTTTCCGTCAGATAGTCGGTATAGTACTTCGCGTCGAATTTGCCGCAGACGCGCTCAAAAAGCTCCCGCGGGTCGTAAAGGCTGCCATACTTGTGGATGTGCCCGCGCAGCCATGCGGTTATGGGCGCAAGGTCGCCCTTCTCAAGCGCCGCCTTTACGTCCACATCCTTTTTCATCACGCTGAGCATCTGCGCGCCGTAGGCGTTGCCGAGGGCATAGGACGGGAAATAGCCGATGCTTCCGCCGGC
>CAKSXP010000089.1 GCA_934515035.1 uncultured Oscillospiraceae bacterium | reverse complement strand
ACACGGAAGTTAAGCTCACCTGTGCTGACGATACTTGTCTGGAGACGGACCGGGAAAATAAGTCGACGCCGACACAAAGAAAGCGAGGAGAATTTCTCCTCGCTTTTATTTTTTCTGGATACACCGCCCGACACGGGCAGCTGCGCCTGACAGTGTTTTTTTGGCGTTTTTTGTCCTTTTCACTATTGGATAGCATATTGCCTGCTGAACGGGAATGAAGACGGGAGAGCCGTAAATGCACGCCGTCAGACTCGTTTGATAGTTTAATGCAAACGTCCGATGTGAACAGGCGCTCTTTTAAGCGCCGGCAGAATGTAATACAGAGTACAGGCCGCGTCGTGTGACGGCCTGTACTCTGTATCCTTTTTATCTGCTGTGTTTGATCGCACTTTTGATAGAGACTGCTATCAGCCCGGCGGACGCGGCGTACATTGCGCCTGCCGCTGCCGCACAGATATAATAAATGTCGTTTTTTTCGCCGAACAAAAGGACCAGTGTGGCCATTCCTGTCAGTATCAGCAGCATGATTATTATAAGCAGCCGGTTTGTCCGCTTCTTTTTGACGGGGAAAAACTCGAACGCGTGCGTTCCCAGCGCGAAGAAGCCGGGGTCTATCGCGGGCCCGCGCACGCCCGGTCCGCCTCTTGCATCCAGCAGATTCGGCGGCGAGACATAGCGCGTGCGGGCATATTGCTGCCTGTCGCGCTCACGCGACTCGCGGCTTATCGGGATGTCGTCCAGATATCTGAAATGCGGCGTGCTCTCCGGCTGCGGCAGGGGCATGTCCCTTGTTACCGGCGTCAGCGCTCTGTTCACGGCAAAGACGTCCGTTAGCTGTGATTCGTCCGCGCGCCTTGCCGTCTCCAGCAGCAGGGATATGCGCGCGCTCAGCTCTTTCAGGGAAGCGATATATTCACGCCACAGCGCCGGTATGCGTTCCGGTGTTTCGATAGCGGCGCGTATCTGCTCTATCGAGAAGCCCGCGCGGCGAAGCCCCGCGATCGCCTCCAGCAGCCGGACGTCCTCCTCGCTGTAGTCCCGGTACTCCTTTGCGTTCTTTTCATATATCTGCGGGCTTATCAGCCCCGCTTCCAGATAATAGCGTATCGCGCGTTTTGTCAGCCCGGTCCGGCGGCTGACCTCGCTGATCTTCATTTTCATCACCTCGCTGTCATCAGTCTACACTGTTACGCGGGGTGACTGTCAACAGGTTTTGAAAAAGCCGCGAAAGTTTTTTCTCCGGCTCAATAGAATGAGGCTGTTTCCCCTGCGGGGAGACAGCCTCTTTTTTGATTTTCGCCCTGCGCTTCGCTTTTGCCGGGGCGCAGTATGTGCTTTTTCCGGCCTTTGCCGCTGCATTACCGGGGAAAGAGATGTTTTTTTCGCAGAAGGTAATATGCTATACCCACGCTGTCCGCCAGGAACCAGCCTATCGGGATGGACCACCAGATGCCGGTCACGCCGAGCGCCGGCACCGCCGAGAGCACGTAGGCGAGAAGCACGCGGGTGCCGAGCGACAGCACCGTCAGAACGACGCTCATCCCCGGCCTGCCCAGCGCGCGGTACAGGCCGTACAGCAGAAACAGACAGCCGATGCCGCAATAGAACGCGCCCTCTATACGCAGATAGCGCACGCCCTCGAGAATGATCTGCGTCTCCTCACCGTCCACAAAGATCTGCATAAGCGGAGAAGCGAAAATATAAATCGCCGCGGAGATGATAACGCAGAAAACCATCGCACAGATTATCGCGCCCTTCAGTCCGCGGCGGATGCGGTCCGTGTTCTTTGCGCCGTAATTCTGGGCGATAAAGGTGGAAAAGGCGTTGCCGAAGTCCTGCACGGGCATATAAGCAAAGGCGTCGATCTTTACGGCCGCGGCAAAGGCGGCCATGACCGCGGAACCGAAGCTGTTGACGAGCCCCTGCACCATGAGTATGCCGAGGTTCATAACGGACTGCTGAACGCAGGTCAGCACTGAGAACCCGGCGATCTCCCGGATACGCGCCCGGCGGACGGTGAACCGGCGTCCGCGGAGGCTGAGCTCCGGACACCGGGCAAGGGCGTATATGGCGATGCCTATGCCTGCGGCGTACTGGGAGATGACCGTTGCCTCCGCCGCGCCCGCAGCGCCGCGCTCCAGCCCCAGCACGAACCAGAGGTCGAGCCCGATATTCATAACGGTGGACACCGACAGGAATATCAGAGGAACAATGGAGTTGCCCACGGCGCGCAGGAAGCAGGCAAAATAGTTGTAAAGGAATGTTGCGGCGATGCCGCAGAAGATTACGGCAAGATATTGCCGCATCAGCCCCCAGACCGGTTCCGGCACCTGCATCAGAACACGGATGCCGTCCAGACAGACGAAGGCGAGAACGCTCAGCACCACCGTGAGCGCGCCGATGAGCGCAAAGGAGGCGTGCACGTCCTCGATGAGCCCCTGCTCGTCCCGCTGTCCGAAGCGGATCGAAAACAGCGCGCCGCTGCCCATGCAGAGTCCCAGCAGGATGGAGGTGAGAAAGTTCATCAGCGTAAACGCCGAGCCGACGGCCGCCAGCGCATCGCTGCCCAGAAATCTGCCGACCACCCATGTGTCCGCGATATTATAGCATTGCTGAAGCAGATTTCCGGCGATCAGAGGTACGGCGAAGCGCATCATCGAGCCCATAACGGAGCCCCTGGTCAGGTCCCGTGTCATTATCATCGCTCCTTTGTCTTTATCTTTATCTTTATCTTTTGGCGATGTGAGGATTATATCAGAATTTGGCGAGCAGTTCAAATGCCGGGCGGCGCGGAGGCTCTTTCCGCGTTACTGCGGGCTCCTGCCGCTTTTCTTTTTGGGGATGCTGATCGTCAGCACCAGCTCGGAGTCGGTCTCCTCGCGGCGGATATCCGCGTTGATGCCGCCCTGCTTCATGACGTCCAGCCCGTGCGCGAGCGTATTCAGAAAAATGCGCACGTCCTTGAGAACGAAAACCTTTTTGCGCTGCGTTTCCGGCGGAGGGGGCGGAGGCTCGAGCAGCGAGGCGATGTAATTCTCGGCGGCGGCGACGTTCATGTGCTGCTCGATGATCACATCCAGCGCCGCGCGCTGGTCCATTGCCGTCGGCAGACGCAGCAGGGCGCGGCCGTGACGCTCCGAAAGGCCCTCCGCACGCAGCGTTTCAAGAACGTCGCCCGGCAGGCGCAGCAGACGGAGCTTGTTTGCAACGGCCGACTGTGACTTTCCCAATCGGCGCGCGCACTCCTCCTGGCTCATGCCGAAAACGCGGATGAGCTGGCTCATGCCCTCGGCCTCCTCGATGAAGTCGAGATTGCGCCGCTGAAGGTTTTCGACCAGCGCTATCAGGCTGGATTCCTCCATGTTCACGTCCAGCAGGATGCACGGCACTTCGCAGAGTCCGGCGAGCTTCGCCGCGCGGAGCCGCCGTTCGCCCGCTATCAGCTCGTATTTTCCTCCGCGCATGCGCAGTGTGAGCGGATTGAGCACGCCGTACTGGCTGATGCTCTGCGACAGCTCCTTCAGGTCGCCGTCGGAAAAAATTTTGCGCGGCTGGGCAGGGTTAGGCGCTATCTCGTCCACGGGCACGAAAACTATGCCCGCCTTCGGTTTTCTTGTGCGTTTCAGTACCGTCGGCATCGCTGTCAGACTCCAATACAATTATACAATGAGAAGCGCTGATGGCTTCCGTTGAATAACAGTATAAAGTGACGCCGTCAAAAAAACAGACGAAACCGGGAGCCTGTTATCAATTCCCTTCTCTGCGCGCGCCGCGCGGGAAGATGAGGCTGAAAACGATGGTGGATACGAGCGCGAAGAGTATCGCGGCGTAGGTCTCCGTGAACCACGGGGCGAAGGGATATGCCCCGGTGACGATCTTGCAGCCCTGCCAGACCACGGCGACGACGCCGGTCGTTATCATGCTCAGGCAGGCGCCTTTTTCGGAGGCTCCGCGCCAGTAGATGCCGAGGAGGATCACGACGAAAATCGCGCCGCGCAGGGAATAGGCCGCGTACACAAGGTCCAGAACGCGCGCCGAGCCGACCAGAAGCATCGAGGCCAGACAGCAGACGGCGCCGGCCGCCGCCGTCGAGACGCGCGACACATGCAGCAGCCGCTTATCGTCCGCGTTCGGGTCGAAGCGGCGGTAAAGGTCGTTTGTCAGCATGGTGCCGCAGGAGAGGATTATCGGCGAGACGGTTGAGAGTATCGCCGCGAGTATGGACGAGAGGACGAGCCCGCCGGCAAGCGGCGGCAGGTGCATCATCAGCGCGGGCAGCGCAAGCTTTGCGTCCGTCACGACTGTGCCGGCGGAGGAGAGCAGAGTCCCGTTTTCGGACATGACGCGCGCGGTCATGCCCAGCAGCGCCGTGAACAGGCCAAAGGGCGCCGCGACAAAAGCGGTTATTATGCAGGCTTTTTTCGCTGTCGGCACGTCCTTTGCCGCCAGGACCGGCTGTATGCCCGCCTGGGCCGTGCACGCGCCGAGCAGCGAGGCGATTATCCAGGAGCTGACCTTTGAAGGTCCGATAGCGAACATGTTGAAAAAGCTTTTGCCCTCCGTTTCAACACCGGAGATGCCGGTCGTGAAGGCGTTCCAGCCACCCAGCCGCGATATTGAAAGTATGAGCGCCAGAATAACGCCGCCGTACATGACGAACAGGTGCATCTTGTTCGTCGCGGCGACGGCGTTCATGCCTCCGGCGAGGGTATAGACGATGAATATCAGCGCGAAGAGGACGACCGTCAGGTTATAATCCAGTCCGAGCAGGCTTTCGCCGAGCTTGCCCGCGGCGATCATCTGGGACAGGCCGACGGCCAGCATGACGATGACCAGCAGAACAGCCGAAACGGTCCGGGCGCGGCGGCCGAACCAGTGCTCGACGAGGCCGGGCACCGTGACGGAGCCGAGACTGCGGTAAAGCCCCGCAAAGCACAGGGCGAGGAACATGACGCCGATGCCGTTTGCGATAGTATACCACGCGCCCGACAGGCCGTAGATAAAGCCGTATTCCGAAACGCCGGTCGTTGCGGTGCCGCCGAGCCATTCGCCCGCGGAGGCGCAGACGATGCTGGCAAGGCCCAGCTGCGCGCCGTTGAAGCCGGAAGAGGAGCGCGAGCGGCGTGACGACATGACGCCGATAAAGATCGTCAGGACAAAATAGATAAGTATGACCAACAATTGAACAGACATGGCGGACGCTCCTTTTCTAATATTAGTTTGCTAACTAATATAATTATAGCATTGTATGAAACGTCTTTCAACAGGCTGAGGGCTGTCCGTGGTTTACATTATTGCGTCAGGCGTTGCGTAAGCCGCAAGGGCGCAAAAAAAACGGCCTGTGTGCGTTCTCGGCACACAGGCTCGGATCATTGGTGCGGCCGCATCAGGCGCCGCCGTAAACTCCGTCGTCCGCCTCTTCGCCGCGCTGCCTGAACAGCAGGGATATGCACCATATCGCGGCCAGCGCGACAAGGATATAGACGATGCGGCTCACGGTCGCGGTCTGACCTCCGAACAGATATGCCACAAGGTCAAAACGGAACAGGCCGATGCTCCCCCAGTTGAGCCCGCCGATTATGGCGAGGATGAGGGCTATTCTGTCTATTATCATCGAAAATCGCTCCTTTGCAATAGCCGGACGGAAAAAGGGCCGGCAGGCGTTCGGTTTCCGTCCGGATATAGCTTGCCCGCGGATGCGGCGATTATTCGTTTTTTCGCACTGCGCGGAAAGCGGCAATTTTTGTGTTTTACGGGGGAAATGCGGCGATTTCCGGAGCGGGCGCGAATAGAAAAAACAGGCAGAAAATATACTGTATATGCGGAAAACCCGCTGTAAGAAGCGACACGTCTGTAACATTTGATATATCGCTTTAACGTGTGACATTCACAAAAAAAGCCCCGTGCGGTCATGTTATTTTATCGGAAACAGTGAATGTAATTTTCGTCGGCTTTTTTAGATTTACTTAGACCGATAATGATGTTAAAATAATTGTGTTTATTGAGTTTCTTTGAAAAGGAGATACAGAACAATGGCCAGAAAGCTGAAAAGCATGGACGGCAATACCGCCGCCGCCCACGTCTCATACGCATTCACGGAGGTCGCGGGTATCTATCCCATAACGCCCTCCAGCCCCATGGCCGACTCCGTCGACCAATGGGCCGCCGCAGGACAGAAGAACATATTCGGAACCACCGTCAAGGTCGTGGAGATGCAGTCCGAGGCCGGCGCCGCCGGCACCGTGCACGGCTCCCTCGCCGCGGGCGCTCTGACGACGACCTACACCGCGTCCCAGGGCCTTCTGCTCATGGTCCCCAACATGTTCAAGATCGCGGCAGAGATGCTGCCCGCGGTTTTCCATGTTTCCGCCCGCGCGGTAGCGACGCAGTCGCTGTCCATTTTCGGCGACCATTCCGACGTTATGGCCTGCCGTCAGACCGGATTTGCCATGCTTGCGGAGTCCAACCCGCAGGAGATCATGGACCTGTCTCCCGTTGCGCACCTTGCCGCGATATCGGGCCGGATCCCCTTCATCAACTTCTTCGACGGGTTCCGTACCTCCCATGAGATACAGAAGATCGCCGTCTGGGACTACGAGGATCTCAAGGAAATGTGCGACATGGATGCGGTCGAAGCCTTCCGCAGACGCGCGCTGAACCCCGAGAACCCCGTTATGCGCGGTTCCCACGAGAACGGCGACATCTTCTTCCAGCACCGCGAGGCCTCCAACAGCGCCTACAACGCCATTCCCGGCGTTGTCGAGAGCTATATGGAGAAGATAAACGCCAAGCTCGGCACCGACTATAAGCTTTTCAACTACTACGGCGCTCCCGATGCCGACCGCGTCATCGTTGCGATGGGCTCCATCTGCGACGTCACCGAGGAGGTCATCGACTACCTCAACGCCAACGGCCAGAAGGTCGGCCTTATCAAGGTCCGCCTGTACCGTCCGTTCGCCGTTGACCGCTTCCTTGCCGCGATACCCGAGAGCTGCAAAAAGCTTGCCGTGCTCGACCGCACCAAGGAGCCCGGCGCACAGGGCGAACCCCTCTATCAGGATGTTGTCACCGCCCTTGCCAACGCCGGAAGAAACGACATCACAGTCATCGGCGGCCGCTACGGCCTCGGCTCCAAGGACACTCCGCCCAGCAGCGTTTTCGCCGTCTACAAGGAGCTGGAGCTTGAAAAGCCCCGCCGCCAGTTCACCATCGGCATAGTTGACGACGTCACCAACCTCTCCCTGCCCGAGGTCCCCTCGCCCAACACCGCGGCGGAGGGCACCATCGAGTGCAAGTTCTGGGGTCTCGGCGGCGACGGAACCGTCGGCGCAAACAAGAACTCCATCAAGATCATCGGCGACCACACCGACAAGTATGTCCAGGCCTACTTCCAGTATGACTCCAAAAAGACCGGCGGCGTCACCATCAGCCACCTGCGCTTCGGCGACAAGCCGATCAAGTC